>CAYZLP010000253.1:3071-7065 GCA_964478635.1 uncultured Caldilineaceae bacterium | reverse complement strand
TCGTCCAGGATAATTTTAATCTCAAGGGTGAAAATCGCAAACTGCGGGAGCGAATGCTCGAAATGGAGCGTACCCTGGCCGAATACCAACGCCGGGAGGAGACCCGCAAAGAGCGGCTGGAAGGACGCCTGCGTGCGCTGGAGGGCACTGTCGGCGGCCTGCAGCAGCAAATTGCCCAAATCGTCCAGGTCCTGCGCAAGCGGCGGCGCGGGTGGTTCTGGTAACTACGATAGACCGCGGATAACTCGGATTAGGCGGATACAATCGGATTATTCTATAAAAATCCGTTAACATCCGCTCGATCCGCAGCATCCGCGGTCTATTTTTTACTAGTGAAGGTCTCCACAATCAGGGGTTCGCCGACGAGGTCGTACTCCATGGCGCCGTTGATGTAGACCTGGAACATCTCGCCCTCGGGCACGCCCTTGAGACCCGGTACCAGGACCAATCCGTCCACCTCCGGGGCGTCCCGGTAGCTGCGCCCGAGCAGCAACGGCTCGCCCGTTCCTTCGATCTCGCCCTCCCCTTCGACCAGGATTTCCAACATTTTGCCGACCTGGGCCTGATTCTTGCGCAGGCTGATCTGCTGCTGTACTTCCATCAGGCGGCCGTAGCGTGCGTCCTGTTCTTCCGGCGCAACGGGATCGGGCAATTCCGCCGCAGGCGTGCCCGGTTCCGGGCTGAAGGTGAAGGCGCCCACTTTGTCGAATTCGATGGCCTGCACGAAGTCCAGCAGCCCCTGGAACTCTTCTTCCGTCTCGCCCGGATAGCCGACAATAAAGGTGGTGCGCAGTGCGATGTCGGGCATGGCCGTGCGCAGCTTCTCCATGTGGTCATAGACCATTTCCAGGCGGCTGGGGCGTCGCATGCGGCGCAAGGTACGCGGATCGCCATGTTGGAGGGGCATATCCAGATAGGGCACGATCTTTTCCTGGCTTGCCATCACCTCGATCAGGGCATCACTGACGTGGCCGGGGTAGGCGTACATGAGGCGCACCCAGCGCAGAGCGTCGTTCGTGCGATTGCAGATTGCAGAGAGGAGGCGGGGCAGGCTGTCGGGTTCGCCCCAATCCCGGCCATAATCGGTGCTGTCCTGGGCGACGATGACCAGCTCTTTGGCGCCCGCGGCTACCAGAGATTGGGCTTCTTCGACAACGGCCTCCAGGGGCCGGCTGCGCAGCTTGCCTTTAAAGCTGGGGATAGTGCAGAAGGCGCAGGGCGCGTTGCAGCCGTCAGATATCTTGAGATAGGCGCTGCCCCCTGCCACCGGCGGTCGGGGCACCGCAGCGGCGTAGGCATGGTCGGGGTCGCCCAGCAGGCTGTAGCGCTGCAGCTGGCGGCCGTTCGTCCGGTCACGCAGGCGGTTCAGCAATTCCAGCACATCCATCCAACGACGGGTTCCCAGGAGGCCGTCGATGGCAGGCACCCGGGCCAGAACCTCTTCGCCGTTGCGCTGGGCCAGACAGCCGGCCGCGACCAGAACCTGGTCCACGCGTTTGCTCCGCCCCAGTTCCAGCAGGACATCGATGGACTCTTCCTTGGCCGCTTCCAGAAAGCCGCAAGTGTTGACGATGAGGACATCTGCTTCTTCGGGCATGCCGGTCTCGCCGTAGTCGGCACGCTGCAAGAGCATCTCAATGCCGTCGCTGTCTACTTTGTTTTTGGGGCACCCCATGGTAATGAGATGGTATTTCAAGATTCATTCACTCCAATATCCATATGAACCGCGGATGCTACAGAATAGGCGGATCGTCGCGGATTTCGTTCAAGAAATCAGTGTGTATCCGCCCAATCCGCAGCATCCGCAGTCCATTTCAGATGCGAATCCCGGGCCCAGGCTTCCAGCGCGGCCGTCATTTCGGCGTGACGCCGTTCGGCCAGCGCGCGAGCGGGCTCCGTGTTCATGCTGACCACGGTCTGGCGTAGGACGGTGGCCGCAAAGGTTTGCATGCTGGCCAGGCGTTCCGCCAGCGAGCGCCCCCACATGCGTGGCGTTCCCAGATTGTAAGCCAGGGCCTGAACGCCCAGTTTGGTGAGTTTGTCGGCATCCCACAGCAGGGAGGCTTCCAGGGAGGTCATAGGGGCCGGGTCGTCGCGCGTCAAGCCTTCGTGCTCGGCAATGGCAGCGCAGACCGCGTCAAGCTTCTCGGCGGGAAAATCGGTGCGTATCAGGATGCTGCGGGCTGCTCGGGCGCCGGCTTTGGCGTGTTCGGGCTCGATCTTGCGCACGTCGTGAAGCCAGGCCGCCGCTTCACTGATCTCGCGATCGGCCCCGGTTGCTTCCGCCAGCCAGCAAGCAGTCTGCACCACTTGCTGGACGTGTTCCCAGCGATAGTTGAAGGGGATGGCCTCCTCGGGCGGGAGGTGCCAGGCGCCCCGGGCCTCTTCGCTGGCCGCGGCTTTCGCCTCGTTCCGGCAAACGAGGCGCCAATCGGGCTTCCGCTGGTCTGAATTCACGCGCTTGACTTCATTTCGCTGCTCGCCTGTGATGTATGTCGGCGCCATTGAAACCTCCTTCCATGGATCCCCATCGGACCGTTACGGTTCTCCGGAAACTACTGCACGATCTGACCGTGGGGAAGCCGTTCGGCCGGCTCCAAATCCAATATCTGATAGGGATAGACGTTGATGATCTCCGTATCGAGATACTTGGTGTAGGTCGTTTCGTTATGGCGATAGATGTGGATGTGGCCGTGGAGCAGGTAGCGCGGCCGGAAGAGCTGCATGAACTTCAGGAAGCTCTTGAACCCCTGGTGCGGGCGATCAGGCTTGTCGTGAATTCCATAGGGCGGCGAGTGGGTGACCAGCACATCCAAATAGCGACCGTGGCGGAGCCGGTTGTAAAGCAAGCCCGGGATCAGGCGTGAGATGTTGCCCCACATCTCGCTTTCGGTGTACTGGAAGCGCGGCGCTTTGTTATAGCGGATCGACCCCTCCAACCCGGCCAGCAGCAGCGGCCCTTCCTGATAGGTCTGACAGTGGAGGTTGGCCGCCCCCATGGGTTCAGTCTTCTTCATCCAATCGCCGTTCTTGCCGCTCTGATATTCGACTTCGCGCCCGTGGTTGCCGAATACGTAATAGGTCGGCTTGTTGAGCATGCTGACAATGTATTCCAGATAGTAAAAGGGAATATCACCGCAGCTCAAGATCAGGTCGATCTCGCCGACGCGGTGTTTGATGGCGGCGCTATATAGAACGGGTTCAACTTTGTCGCTGATTACCAGGGAGCGCATGGGTGGTGATTGTAACATCGCGGCATGTCCGGGTCAAAATATATGGCGGGGATGGACCGCGGATCGTCCGGATGCGGCGAATACTATTGGATTCTGTAATCATTCGGCCAGCGGTCGGACAGAACGCGGATTGAGCGGATTTACCGAATCTACGCGGATTTTCATCCTGATCGATCAGCGGAAATCCGCCCGATCCGAGAAATCCGCGGTCCATCCCCGTCGGGCTTGGCGGAGAAGGCCGCGGCTCGCTATAATCAGGGTATGGACGAGGCGACGCTTGTGACCCGGGCTCAGGCCGGCGATGCCGCCGCGCTGGCCGAACTGGTCGAAGAACACAAAGACACGGTCTATCATGTCGCCCTGCGCATGTGCGGCAATCCGGCCGATGCGGAAGAAACGCTGCAGGAGACGTTTCTGAGCGCGATCAAGGCGCTGCCCCGTTTCGAGGGTCGGGCCAAGCTCTCGACGTGGCTCTATCGGATCGCGTCCAACGAGTGCCTGATGCGGCGCCGGCAGGCCGCCCGATCGCCTTTGGAACTTTCGGTCGATAGCGATGACGATCCGGCTGAGACATTTCCCAGGTACTTCGTCGATTGGTCCTATCAGCCCGACGATCTGCTACTCGATTCGGAGCTGCGGTCCGTCATGGAGGACGCGATTCAAGCCCTTTCGCCCGCATTGCGCATTGTCTTCATCTGGCGGGAGTTGGAGGGCCTTTCCACGGCCGAAACCGCAGAGGTGTTGAATATCTCCGAAAGCGC
>CAYZLP010000253.1:0-2971 GCA_964478635.1 uncultured Caldilineaceae bacterium | reverse complement strand
TGGAGGGCCTTTCCACGGCCGAAACCGCAGAGGTGTTGAATATCTCCGAAAGCGCCGTCAAAGTGCGCCTGCACCGGGCGCGCCTGCTGCTGCGCGAGGCGCTCTCCGCCTATTTCGCCGGTCATGCCGCGCAACCACCCGCCCAATCCAGCCCGGACGCAGAAAACGGAGTCGAAACAGATGTCATCTAGACCGCACGGCGATGACGGCTGCCGGGAACGTTTGCACCAAGTGCTCGATTATGTGGATGGCGTCCTGGATGCCGACGCCTGCGCCGAACTGGAACGCCATCTGGTCGCCTGCCCCGACTGCCGCGTCGTCATCAACAGCCTCACCCATACCATCGAACTCTACCGACGTCTACCCTCTACATCCCTCTCCCCCTCCGCCACCGAGCGCCTCTACCACCGCCTCGACCTCCCCCGCCCCTAACCCACACCCCCACAACCCTATAGCCAAAACCCTCTACCATGTAACCAATCGCCCCCACCCTGCATCTAACCCACTGGCGCCGGTAAGAAGTCCGCTTCTTGCGTCGTCTGAACGAGTAGAACGATCAAATTATGCATGTATAGGGGAAAAAGAAAATGAAATTGTTAAACGATGAAATCCGCAAGCAGTTGAGCGACGAATTCGCCAATCTGACCGGCCCCGTCAAGCTGGTCATGTTTACCCAGGAGAATGAGTGCCAGTACTGCAAAGAGACGCGCCAACTGGCGGAAGAACTGGCGGAACTCTCCGACAAGATTGCGCTGGAAGTCCTAGACTTTGTCGGCGATGCCGAGACGGCCGCCGCATACAACATAGACAAGATTCCGGCCCTGGCCGTGGTCAAAGATGGCCCGGAGCCCAAGGATTACGGCATTCGTTTCTACGGCATTCCGTCGGGTTACGAATTCAGCACCCTGATCGAAGACATTGCCATGGTCTCGGCCGGTGAGTCGGGACTGAGCAGCGACACCAAGGCCTATCTGGCACAGTTGGATGCGCCGCTTCACATGCAGGTCTTTGTGACGCCGACCTGTCCCTACTGCCCCCAGGCCGTGCGCCTGGCCCATATGATGGCCATGGAAAGCGACCTGGTGACCGGCGACATGGTGGAAGCGATCGAATTTCCCCATCTCTCCAACAAGTACAACGTCATGGGCGTGCCGCGCACCGTGATCAACGAAACCGGCTTCCTGGAAGGCGCCGCGCCCGAAGCGATGCTGATGCAGAAGGTGCGCGACACAATCGGTTAACAGTCGGTCGCGCCGGAAGTCTGACTTTTGCCAAAAGTCAGACTTCTCTGGCCGCGGCAACTCGCGTATCATTTTATTGCTGACACAGTGAGGCAACAATGAGTTTGGATTTCAATTTGAGTTTGGGGCAAATCGGCGGGAACGGCAACGAGGGCCCCTATGACGTGATTATTATCGGCGGCGGGCCTGCGGGCGCGTCGGCGGCCATCTATACCGCTCGGGCAGATTTGCGCACCCTCGTCATCGACAAGGGGCTGACCGCCGGTGCCTTGGGGGTGACGGCCAAGATCAGCAACTATCCCGGCGTGCCCGGCCCCGTCAGCGGCGCGGAACTGACCAGGATCATCCGTGAGCAGGCCCAGTCCTTTGGGGCGCACTTCGTGACCGACAAGGTGGTCGACGCGTACCTCGACGGCGCGGTCAAGACCATCGTCGGCGGTACCGGCGCTTACGAGGGCAAGGCCGTAATTCTGGCAACAGGCTCCATGGGACGCACCAAAGTCGTAGCCGGTGAAGAGGATTTCTTGGGCCGGGGCGTCAGCTACTGCGCGACCTGTGATGGCGCTTTTTTCCGTGGACAGCCGGTTGCCGTGGTGGGCAACAATGACGAAGCCCTGGAGGAAGCCCTCTTCCTGACGAAATTCGCCAGTGAAGTGAATCTGATCATGCCCACGCCGGAGTTCAAGGCCAGCCCGGAGCTAGTTGCCGAGATCGAGGCCCAGCCGGTTGTGAAGCTCTATCCGGGAACCCGACTCAAGGAGGTGCTCGGCAACGGGGTGGTGGAAGGCGTTCGCATTCATCCCCGGGGCAGCGACGAGAGCGTCATTCCGGTCAAGGGGGCCTTTATCTATCTGCAGGGCGCACAACCCATTACCGACTATTTGGGCAGCCAGATTGAGAAGACGGCCGAAGGCTGTCTCGTCGTCGATAAGGACATGCAGACGAGTATGCCTGGCGTCTTTGCCGTAGGCGATCTCCTCTGCACCCACGTGAAACAGGCCGTCATCGCCGCCGCGGACGGCGTCGTCGCAGCCCTGGGCGTGGAGAAATACGTCTCCGGCAAAGAGAAGATTCGTCAGGACTGGAGTTGAGGGTCGCTTCAGGTAGCATGGCCAAGAAGGTGCGCAACAATGGGGTTGCGCACCTTCTTCAATGGCAAGTCCCTCCTCAAGCTGATGGAACGCGAAGCGCCCGCCGGCATGCCGGCGGGCGCTTCGTTGGAAAGGAGGAGACTCTGGTGATAGCAATTAGGTGGTTGGCCGGCCCTCGTTAGTCGTAAGGCAGGGCAAGCGCTCGCCAGCCGCGCATGCCGCCGGCCAGGTTTGCCACATCGGTGTAGCCCAGACGCAGCAGCTGCTCGGCCGCGGTCTGGCTGCGGTTGCCGGAGCGGCAGACGCAGACGATGGGCATGTCATGGGGCAACTCCTGGGCCCGGCTCATCAACATGGGCAGCGGCATCAGGTGAGAACCGGCAATATGGCCGTCGTAGGCATATTCCTGGGCCGAGCGGACATCCAGCAGAAAGATGCGTTCGCCGTTCTCCAGGCGTTCGTGCAGTCCCGACGCATCGAGCTGCTTCACGCCGGCGATATCCGTACTTACGGGCGTCGCTTCATTCGTATAGCCAAACAGTGAACGAAACATCTATCTGCTCCTTGACCGACTCAGTCGGCCGGTAGAAATCTAACGTACGGAATGTATGATAGCGGGGGCGGATAAAGTGCATATAA
>CAYZLP010000252.1:0-7076 GCA_964478635.1 uncultured Caldilineaceae bacterium | reverse complement strand
ATAGCGTCACTTCCAAGGCTTGGATGAGAATCCGGCGCGTGTCCCGCGGCTCGACGACACCGTCGATGAGCCCCCGGCTGGCGGCGACGTAAGGGTTATTGAATTTCTCCTCGTAGTCGTCCACCAATTCTTTGCGCACCGCTTCCGGATCCTCGGCATCGGCCACCTGCTTGCGGAACAGGATGTTGACGGCACCCTCCGCACCCATGACCGCGATTTCGGCGTTGGGCCAAGCGTAGAGCAGATCGCCCCGCAGCCCCTTGCTGCTCATGACGCAGTAGGCGCCGCCGTAGCTCTTGCGCAGGATGACCATGAGCTTGGGCACGGTGGCCTCGCTGTAGGCGTAGATCATGCGCGCGCCGTTGCGGATGATACCGCCGTACTCCTGATGGGTGCCGGGCAGGAAGCCGGGCACGTCCTGCAGGGTCAGAATCGGGATGTTGTAGGCATCACACAGGCGAATGAAGTGGGAGGCCTTGACCGAAGCCTTGATGTCGATGGTGCCTGCCAGCACTTTGGGCTGGTTGGCGACAATGCCGATCACCCAGCCGTTGAGCCGGGCGAAGCCGACGACCATGTTTTCGGCCCAGAGTTCGTGCACCTCGAAGAAGCGGCCGTCATCCACCACGCTTGCGATAACCTGGCGCACGTCGTAGGGCTTGTGGGGATCGACAGGCACGATCTGCTCCAGCTCCGGGCAGCGGCGTTCGGGATCGTCCACCGGGGTGACGTAAGGCGGATCGTCCTGATTGTTGGAGGGCAAGTAGCTGAGCAGCTCCCGCACCTTGGCCAGACATTCGGCGTCATCCTTGGAAAGGAAGTGGCTCACGCCGCTCTCCTTGGAGTGAATGAGGCCGCCGCCCAATTCCTCGAAACTGACGCTCTCCTGCATCACCGCGCGGACCACTTCCGGCCCGGTGATGAACATGTAGGAATTCTCGGTCATAAAGACGAAGTCGGTCAACGCCGGCGAGTAGACCGCGCCGCCCGCGCAGGGCCCAAGGATGATTGAAAGCTGGGGGATGACGCCCGAGGCCTCGCAATTGGCATCGAAGATGCGGGCGTAGCCGCCCAGGCTGTCCACGCCTTCCTGGATGCGTGCGCCGCCCGAGTCGTTGAGGGCCAGGAAGGGGCAGCCGTACTTCAGCGCCATGTGCATGGCCTTGACGATCTTGTTGGCGTGCATCTCGCCCAAAGAGCCGCCCATGACCCCGGCGTTCTGCGACGCGGCGAAGACGCGCCGGCCGTTGATCTGCCCGAAACCCGTGATGACGCCGTCGCCGTAGCGAGAGGAGCGGCCGTCCATGTAGGTTTCGTAGCGGGGCGTAACCAGCGCGTCGATTTCCTGAAAGGTACCGGGATCGAACAGCAGATCGATCCGCTCCTGGGCAGTCAGGCGCCCCTTGCCATGCTGGCGCGCCACTTCTTTTTCAGTTCCCGCTGCCGTGGCGTTACGCGCCCGCAGCTTTTCGATATATTTCTCCACCGTGATTCCTCCAAAATGGGCGTGATAGCAAGACAAAAATAGACCGCGGATTGGACGGATAGGGCGGATTCACGCGGATTGTTTTTCGAAAGAAATCCACCTTCATCCGCCTGATCAGCGTCATCCGCGGTCTATCATCACTTCACAGTCTCCGCTTTGATCGCCAATGCCATGATAAAGTCGGGGTGCTGGAGCGGCCGACGCCACCAGCCGGTCCAACTTGCGCCCGGGGTCAGATCGTCCGGAACGCTGATTGAAAAAGCATGCCACCCATCACCGGCCGGCAACTCAACCGGCATCAGGCACTGAATCGACCGCGTGTCCAGCCGCAGACCGGTGCGTAGGGCTTTGAGCACCGCTTCTTTGGCGCTCCAGATGGCGGTGACGACAGCTGCCTGCGCGCTGGGAGAAGCCTGCGCGGCCAGCGCCATTTCATCCGGCGTAAAGTAATCCCGGACGAAGTTGTCCTCACGCGGTTCGATGAACTCGAGATCGGCGCCGATTGCATAGTGAATTCCCTCCTCCTCGAGCGGATGAATGGCGCAGAAAGCCAAGCCATGACTGTGACTGATCGACAGACTGCAGGGCAGGCGCGCAACCCGATCTTGCTCCATGAGGGAGGCGAAGGGCGCACCGTCCGGGTCATTGTCGATGACGATCTGTTGGGGCAGCAGCGTTCGGCCTTCAGCAGCCAGCGCACGCTGCAGCAGCTGCTTGGCCGTCCAGCGGCCGACCAGCCAATCGCGCCGGCGTTTGCGGACCCGCAGTTCGGCCAGCGTCGCGGCCTCGGATGCGCTCAACAAACCGGCCGGCGCTTGACCCTCTTCGATCTCATCATTGTCAGCCGCAGCCTGCACGAGCCAGTGGATCATGGTTGTACCTGGCGCCCGGGTGAAGCATCCGAGATCAAGAGATTGGGAGAAGGTGTGTTCAATCCACTCTCCCAATCTCTCAGTCTCACACGCTATTCCATCGATACCGTCCGATATCCATCCAACGCCACGTAGACATTGCCGTCCGTATCGACAATCTGGGCGTCGTAGCTGGCGCCGTCGTCGGGCGTGGTCACCAGGGCGTAGAGCCGTTTCCCAGCCGCCGTTTCGGGCTGGCGGTAAACCGTAGCCCGATCGTAGCCGGCCGGCAGGGCCATGACACCCTTGGTTTTCGTGCTCCACAGGGCGGCCGTCTGAACCAGATGCTCGAAGAGACGGGGCGGCGCCAGTTCAGCCGCAGCGGCCGGCTCGGCGTTGGGACCAAGATCGTCGGCCATGAGCGTGATTGCCCGGTTGCCGTCGACCCACGCCCCTTCGATGACCTGGTAGGCCGGCCCATGGAAGAAGAGTTCGTATACTTCGTCCCGACTGATGGGCATCTCCGCCGGCGGCGTGAAATCGACCGCGGACGCTTCCGCCTCCGTCTGGGTCAGCCGGACGGTCGCCGCAAAGTGATCCTTGATCTGGGGCGGCAGCTCGGGCTTGGGCGGCTGGAAGATGGACTGAACCAGCGCCTGGCCCAGCAGATCGCCATTCTCGCCCGGGAAGAGCTGAACGCTGATGCGCAGGGTCTTGGGCTCATCCCGGTGGAACTTGAGCGCCCCCAGGTTGCGCTGGTCGATGATCTCGGCCACCCGGTACTCTGGCGCCAGAAGGCTTGCGGCTTCCGCCATTCCCTCGCTGCCCATGACGCCGGGCAGCCACGGCAGATTTGGTTCCACCTTGTGGTCGAAGAGGAAGGGTTGCACGGTCGGGTCCAGTGTCGTTTCAGCGATCAGGCCACCATAGAGATTGGCCGCCTTGACCGCGCCGATCATGACCAGGGGCGCTTCCCGCGCGGCCAACATTTCGTTGACCTTCTCCGTATCCAGACCGCCGGTGGGATCCTTTTCCGCCTGCCAGGCACCCAGGCGCCCGGCCACCAGCACCTCGCCCCGGGTTGCGCCGTAGGTCAACTCCCGGCGAATGGTGGGGACGCCCGCTTCGGGCGGTAGCATGTCGATGCCCAAGGCCGCCATGATCGTCGGCACCGAGCCGCGGGAGGCCATGCCGATCTCGCCCCATGCGGTCCAGTCGATGGCGATGCCCCGAGTTTCGGGACGCCAGGTGCGCATGCTGCCGGCGATCTTGCAGAGCAGATCGTTGGCGGCGCTGTAGTCACTCTGGCCGTTGTTGCCGAAGCGCCCGGCTACGGAGCTGAAGGCCACGGTCGCCCCGATGGGCATACCGGCGGCCGCCCGCATGAGGCTGAAGAAGCCGTCCGCCTTAACGTCGAAGACCAGGTTGAACTGTTCGGGCTGCTTGTCGGGCAGCACCCGGTCGATGAGAAGACCGCCGGCGTGGAGGAGCACGTCGATCTTGCCGTAGCGCTCGCGAATTTCATCGACGATCCGGCTGACGGCCGCGCCGTCCATGAGATTGACGCTGTGATAGTAGGCCGTGCCGCCGGCCGCTTCAACCGCTTCGATGGCCCGCAGGGCGGCTTCGCTGCGTTCGATGGCCATGATCTGTTTTTCGATCACCACCGGCGTGGGCCGTTCGCCCCGGGTCTTGGCCTCATCGATCAGCTTACGCTTGAGGGCATCCACATCCTGGCGGAAGAGTTGAATATTCGGGTCGTTCCGGGGCGGAGCATCAACCAGATCGAGCAGGAAGAAGACGCCCTTGGACGCCAGGGCCAGGTCGGTGACGATGGCGCTGGTAATGCCGCCGGCCGCGCCGGTGACGACGAAGACCGTCTTTTCATCCAGCGTCATGCCGGGATTGCCGTCGACGGCCGGCTGCTCGGTCAGAGTAATACCGTAGCGCAGACCGTCCCGGTAGCCGACCTCGACGATGCCGGGATCCGTAAGCGTCTCGGCGATGAGCAAGTCGGCCGGTTCGGCAGTCTTGCGGCTGACCTCAAAGTCCACGACCTTGACCAGCACGCCTTTCCCCTCCTCACGCATGCCCTGTTCGATATTGTAGGCCTTGGTGAAGCCGGAGACCGCGCCACCGAGCGGTGCGCTGGCGCCTTCGCTGCCGTAGCCGTGGAGGCCGCCGAAACGCGTTGCAGATAGCAGGAACGTATTGGGACCGGCAACGCTGGCATAGAGCGTCCGGGCCGTCGTATAGAGATTCTTGACCCGCACCCGGTTCTCTTCGCGCCACGCTTCCAGCGTCATCTCTTCCAGGGCCGGTTCTACGTCCAGGGCACTCAGCCAGTAGACACCCTGGATGGGACCGTCGGCCAGCCACTCGCCGAGCTGCGCTTCGAGCGCGTCAGTCGCCATGCCCGGCTCCAGCGGCAGCACGGTCACGCCCCGCTTCTCGAGCCGGTTGATGAGCGATTTGCCCACCCCGCCCGCATCCGACATGACGACGACCCGGCTCTGGTCATCCAAGGTGACGCCGGTCGGCTTGCTGAGCTCGAGGCTCGGCCGCACGACGGGCGTGGGAACGCGGCGGGGCATTTTGTCCGCGTCTTCTAAAGTGCCGATGGCGGTCGGCTGTGGGGCTGTAGGGCTGTGGGGCTGTGGGGAGGCAACCGCAGCGCTCGCAACCTCTGGAGCCTTCGTTTCAACCTTCGCCTCTGCAAGATCCGGCCGCATGGTGCGCACGAAGCCGATGACGCTTTCCAGGGTCGGGTAGTCCCGCAGGCTCAGGTTCTCCTGGACGGGTATGCCGAAGAGTTCGCGGATGGCCGCAAAGGTCTCCGCCTGCTTCACCGTATCGATCCCCAGGTCCGCTTCCATGTCCAGATCGAGTTCCAGCATGTCCTCGGGGTAGCCTGTCTTATCGGCTACCAGGGCCAGGACTTGCGCGGTGACTGGATCGGTGCCGGTCGCCAGCTGTGGGGTTGTGGGGCTTTGGGGTTGTGGGGCAGCAACCGCAGCGCTCGCCGTCTGCTCAGCCTCCACCTTGGCCGTCGCCTCTCCAAGATCCGGCCGCATGGTGCGCACGAAGCCAATCACGCTTTCCAGCGTCGGATAATCGCGCAGGCTCAGGTTCTCCTGGACGGGAATGCCGAAGAGTTCGCGGATGGCCGCAAAGGTCTCGGCCTGCTTCACCGTGTCGATGCCCAGGTCCGCTTCCATGTCCAGATCGAGTTCCAGCATGTCCTCTGGGTAGCCTGTCTTATCGGCTACCAGGGCCAGGACTTGCGCGATGACTGGATCGGTGTCGGTCGCCGGCTGTGGGGCTGCAGGGGCCGAGGGCTGTGAAGGGGCAACCGCAGCGCTCGCTGTTTGCTCAACCTTCACCTCTGCCAAATCCGGCCGCATGGTGCGCACGAAGCCGATCACGCTTTCCAGCGTCGGATAATCGCGCAGGCTCAGGTTCTCCTGGACGGGAATGTTGAAGGCCTCACGGATGGCCGCAAAGGTCTCGGCCTGCTTCACCGTGTCGATGCCCAAATCGGCCTCCATGTCCAGATCGAGGTCGAGCATATCTTCGGGGTAGCCGGTCTTTTCGGCGACCACGGCCAGGACTTGCGCGATGACTGGATCGGAGCCGGTCGTCGGCTGTGGGGTTGCAGGGGCCGGCGGCTGTGGGGAGGCAACCGCCTCTGTCTTCACCACTGTCAGATCCGGCCGCATGGTCTGTACGAAGCCGATGACGCTTTCCAGGGTCGGGTAATCGCGCAGGCTCAGACCTTCTTGGACCGGGATATTGAACGCCTCGCGGATGGCGGCAAAGGTCTCAGCCTGTTTCACAGTGTCGATGCCCAGGTCCGCTTCCATATCCAGATCGAGGTCGAGCATATCTTCGGGGTAGCCGGTCTTTTCGGCGACCACGGCCAGGACTTGCGCGATGACTGGATCGGAGCCGGTCGTCGGCTGTGGGGTTGCAGGGGCCGGCGGCTGTGGGGAGGCAACCGCCTCTGTCTTCACCACTGTCAGATCCGGCCGCATGGTCTGTACGAAGCCGATGACGCTTTCCAGGGTCGGGTAATCGCGCAGGCTCAGACCTTCTTGGACCGGGATATTGAACGCCTCGCGGATGGCGGCAAAGGTCTCAGCCTGTTTCACTGTGTCGATGCCCAGGTCGGCCTCCATGTCCAGATCGAGGTCGAGCATATCTTCCGGGTAGCCGGTCTTTTCGGCCACCACGGCCAGAACTTGGGCGGTGATTGGATCGGGGCCGGCCGCCGGCTGTGGGGTTGTGGGGCTGGGGGGTTGTGGGGCGGCAACTGCAGCGCTCGCCGTTTCCTCAGCCTCCACCGTGGCCTTTGCCTCTCCAAGATCCGGCCGCATCGTACGCACGAAGCCGACGACGCTCTCCAGGGTCGGGTAGTCGCGCAGGCTCAGGCCTTCCTGGACCGGAATGTTGAACGCCTCACGAATGGCCGCAAAGGTCTCGGCCTGCTTGACGGTGTCGATCCCCAAGTCGGCTTCCATATCGAGATCGAGATCGAGCATGTCGGACGGGTAGCCGGTCTTTTCGGCCACGACCGCGAGAACCTGCGCAATGACCGGGTCCGGGCCTGTGGTCTGTGGGGCTGTGGGGGCGTGGGGTTCTGAGGGCGCAACGACAACACTCGCCACCTCCTCAACCTCAACCTTAGCCACAGCCTCTTCCGCCATCGGCAAGATCGACTCGGGCACGGGCGCAGGTGC
>CAYZLP010000251.1:0-7080 GCA_964478635.1 uncultured Caldilineaceae bacterium | reverse complement strand
CATGGCGTTGACTGCTCCCGCTTCCCGGGGGAACGAATTCTGCAGGGCGATGCGTTCAAAGGGCGCCCCTTCAACGCCTTCCGCCATCGAGAGAATATAGCCCAGGAGCCGCCGGTCGTAGTGCGGTAGCGCATTCGCCTGCGCCAGCACCGGCGCCAGGGCTTGGGCCAGGGAGAGAGCCGGAGCCGCGTCTTGCCATGCCGAAATTTCCTGCGCTGCCGTGGCGGAACCCACGGCCAGGCTTGCGGCCGCGATTCCCCGCCACGCGCGGCGAACCGCCGTCTGGTAGTCTATCCAGTGCACGGCCTCATTTTCCGCAAAGGGATCGTAGATGCGAACGTGCGCACTCGGCGTGTAAGCCAAGGGCGTGCCCAAGCCGCTGCACCACTCCGTAAGGGGATTGTCGTCGGCGTCATGAATCCAGGAGGCGCCCAGGTCGATGGGGATGCCGTCGAAGTCGGCCGTCCAGGTGCGGCCGCCGACGCGATCTCGAGCCTCAATGACCGTGACCTTGAGACCGCTGTCATGGAGCAGCCGCGCGGCGACCAGGCCGGCCATGCCGGCGCCGATGACGAGAATCCGGCGAGGTGCCATGGTGACGTTGGTGGACGACCAGGTTGTGCGAGACGTTGGCATTCTAGGCGCTTTCTGCTAACCTGCTAATGATGCATATCAACATTCACACCTTCAGTATAGACAGAAGCGTCGATCTACTCAAGCGGGCTGGACCGGGGCGTATCCGCGTCCGCTTTGATCGCCGGTTTGGCGTCCGGTTTTTTCCTCTCGTCATCATTGCGCTTTTCCTTATTGGCGCTGCGGCAGGCTGCGCGCCCGGCGTTGCCGAGGACGACCCCGGTGGCCTTGACGGGCGCGTCTTGCTCTGGCACGCCTGGCAGGAACCTGAATCCGAGGCGCTCATGAGCATTGTCGAGCGGTACCGCGAGTTGAACCCCGACGTACAGGTACAGGTGCGCGCTTTCGAAGATGAGGATACCATGCTGGATGCCTTTTCCTCGGCTACCGCATCGGGGCTAGGCCCTGATTTGTTGCTCGCAGCTTCGACCCATCTGCGCAGATTGGCCAACTCCGGGCAGATTGCCGATATCCATCACCAAGTTTCGCCCGAAGTCATGGCGCGCTATGTTCCTTCCGCGCTGGCGACGCTGGAGAGCAACGGTGCGCTCTACGGGCTCCCCGAATCGCAGAATACAATGGTACTTTTCTACAACCGGGATCTCGTCGATCAGCCGCCGGCCGATCTGGATGAGATGTTGGAGCAGCTCGAAGAAGGCGCGCTGGTCTTGATGGGCACGAACTTCATCGATGCATTCTGGGGCGTGCAGGCTTTTGGCGGCAGGCTCTTCGATGAGAATGGGCAGGTCATTCTCGATCAGGGGGGCTTTGCCAACTGGCTGGCCTTTTTGCGCGATGCGCGCGACTTGCCGGGCATGATTATGGACAGCAACCGCCAGGTTTTGCTCCAGCGCTTTGCCGAGAACGGCGTCGAGTATTACGTGGGAAAAGCCAGTGAGCTTGCGCAGCTTCAAGCCGCGCTGGGGGAAGAGACCGTCGGCATTGCGCCGCTGCCCCAGGGACCATTAGGCCCGGCAGGACCATTTATGGAGACCCGCGCCTTCTTCTTCAGCCGGGTTTCCTCCCCCAATCAGCGGCGTTTGGCCCTTGACCTGGCAGAGTTCGTGACGAATGCCGAGCAGAATGCCAGCCTCCTGCGGAACGCCAGTCACGTGCCGGCGAATCAGGACGTGCGCATCAACCCGCGGCTGAATCCATTGGTCAACGCCATCGCGCGCCAGGCACGGACCGCCATTCCACTGCCCACCGATCAAGCGATGCAAACCGTCCTGGATCTGGCCGGGGACGTCTATGTGCGCGTCCTGGAAGGCATTACGGCCCCGGCCGAAGCCGCCGCCGAGACGACGCGTGCCGTCAACCGCGCCAACGGCCTGGCCGAGTCCACGTTGTCAGGGTCACTCTGCCGGGATGTTGGTTCCCTACGCATCCTTAATACCTGGGGGAGCCAGCGTACCGAGCGCCTGAATGAACTCGCCCGTGCCTATCGCCGGGTCTGTCCGGGTGTCATTTTGAACGTGGACAATGCAACCCCGGAGGAGGCCATTGCCCTGATCTCGGCAGATTCGAATGGGCGTAAGGACTACCATCTGTTCACCGGTTCCCAGGAACTGCTGGCGTTGTTGGCTGAAGATGATCAGATTCTTGGCCTGGACGGCGTCGTAGACGCCAATGCGCTCCAACGTTTTCGCCCGGTAGCGCTGCGCGCCATGCAGGTCGATGAGAAATTGTTCGGCATCCCTGCCGTAATGGATATCAGCGCCCTCTATGTGAACAACGCCCTGGCGCCGGAGCCGGCCCGCACGCTGGGCGAAGTGCGCGCCGAGGCGGAGAATGGCGTACCCGTCGCCTTTGAAGCCGGCTTCGTTCCGGCATTTTGGGGCGTGGGCGCCATGGGCGGTGACATCATTCTGGAGGACGAGTATCAGCTGGAAGAGTTCAGCCGCGGTTTTGTCGACTGGCTTGCCTGGCTCAAGGAACTCCAAGAGACGACGCCGGCGGTGATAACCGGCGACGGCGCCGCGCTGACCGCGGCCTTTACCCGGGGCGAGAGCGCCTACCTTGTGGGCGGTCTGGGACTGATAAACGAATGGGATGGCATTCTCGATGCAAATGTTAGTACGGCAATCCTGCCGGCCGGACCCGGCGGTCCAGCGCGCTCGCTGGCGCCGGTTGACGGCTTTATGTTTGCACGCACAATGCCGGAAGAAGACCTGCCGATGGCACTCGCATTTGTTACCCACGTGACTGGAGAGGGCGCCGATGCCTGGCTGAACGGTCCTGGCGCCGGCCTACCGGCGTCGACTGCCCAGGATGACCTCCTGAGCGAAGATCCGCTCTATGGGCCGTTCGTCGAGGAGGCCCGGCTGGCCGCCCATTTGCCGACAAGCGCCGATCTGCCCGAGCTCGTCGCCGCCGGAAATGCGGCTTATGTCGCCGTCCTGGAAGAAGGGGTGGAACCGGAAGCGGCCGTGGAGGCCATGTTGGTCGAGTTCCAGGAGCTTGGTACGGGCAGACCCCTGCAGACCCCTGCTGACAGTTCGGAGAATGCAACGCCGACGCCGGCGCCGGCTGAGGAGTCAGATCCGCAAGAATTGCAGGCAGACGACTGATGGAAATTCAAATCGATACCGATCCGCGCCTGGAGGCGTTGCGGAATATCATCGACACGGCGCTGCTGGTGTTGGAACGTCAAGCGGTACAGCGCCAGCTACTTGCATTCCTGGCCGTTCTGGTCTTGGCCTGGCTCCTGTCCTACCTGGTTGATCGCGGAATTCGTTGGTTCAGCCGGCGTATCGGACGGGACTCGGGGCAGGAGGCCTGGCAGACCTACGGCTTTCGCTTCCTGCGCGCGCTGCAATATGCCCTGCTGCCGGTTGCCGGCCTTCTGCTCAGCCAGCTTGTCATCAGCTGGTTTGAGCGCAATCGTTGGCCATCGGGGCTGCTCGAACAGCTAGTCCCCATTTTCTGGTTGGTTCTGGTCTATCGCATCTTGCTGGGGCTGATGCAGATCGCGTTTTCGGCCCGTCGGGCCCAGGTCTACAACCGGCGTTTTCTGGCGCCGCTTTTCGTTCTGATCATCGCCCTGGTGATCGGGAATAGCCTGGAGGGTACGTTTGATCTGGCCCAGGTCCAGCTCTTCACGGTCCTGGACACGCCGATCACGCTGCAGGCTCTGGTCAATGCCGGCCTGATCCTCTATTTCTTCCTGGTCTTCGCCTGGATCATCCGCGATCTGATCAACCGTACCGCCATGAAGCGGACCGATGCTGATTCCGGTGCGATTGACACCATCACCCTTGTCGGCTACTACACGATTATCGGCATTGGCGTGTTGACGGCATTGAGCACCCTCGGCTTCAACCTTTCGACCTTGGCCATTGTCTTTGGCGGTCTCTCCGTGGGGGTAGGCTTCGGGCTCCAGGAATTGGTGAGTAACTTCGTGAGCGGGATTCTGCTGCTGTTCGAGCGTTCCTTGCGCGTGGGCGACGTAATCGAAGTCGGCGGCAAGACTGGCACGGTCGATCAACTGGGGATGCGCGCGACCGTTCTGCGCACCTTGGACAACGTAGAAATATTCGTGCCGAACAAGGATCTCCTGACTTCAACAGTCGAGACGTACACCTACAGCAACCGCAACGTGCGGCGCCTGCTCTCGGTGGGCGTTGCCTATGGCAGCGATCCCCAGCAGGTGCGGAACATTCTACTTGACATTGCCGAGCGTCACGGTCGAGTTCTGGATTCGCCGGCCCCGGACGTCTTCTTTGTCGATTTCGGCGATTCAAGCCTTGACTTTCAGCTGGCGATCTGGCTGGACGATCCGCCGTCGTCGGCCAAGGTTCTCAGCGATCTGCGCTTCATGATCTTCAGTGATTTTGCCAAACAGGGCATCGAAATCCCCTTCCCCCAGCGTACGCTGCACTTCGCGGACGGCGTTCCCGCTTCGGCTAGTGGCGCCCCTTTGCTCACCGCGGATAAGGCATAGGCCCGGCGTGGGTTTCGCTGCCTGCTTTCGGAAGCAACCGGTTGCGTAAATGAGTGCGAAAATTTGCCAATCTGGCGAATTCTGGTATCATCTTGAAATGTTGGGCACGAGTCATGCACTTTTTTGCCGCGACGGGCTTGCGATTCGTAACCGCCGTCGCTGCTCTTTGAACGACATTTCGTCCGTATCCTTTACCATTCGAATTTGGCTGTGGCAGCTTTGCCCAGACCCATTTGCCTTTCGCAAGGCAGTTTTGCAGGAGATACATCATGATTAAGCGCAGCAAAGGTAAGAGCGCAAACACCGTAAAAGTCACCTTTGTCATCCCCCACGATTCCGATCAAGCGCCGGTGTCGGTCGTCGGGGATTTCAATGATTGGGATCCCAGCGCGCTCAAGCTCGTCAAGCGCAGCAATGACACGCGCAGCGCCTCGGTCGACCTGGCCGAGGGGGCGAGCTATCGCTTCCGCTATTATGCGGCGGACGGCACCTGGTTCAACGATGATGCAGCCGACGCCTACGCAATGGGCGATCACGGCGCGGATGACTGCATTATCAATCTGTAACGGGTAATGCCGGCGGGTGCGTCACCGTGACGTACCGCCTGCTGTGGAGGAGGTTGGCGCCAATTCCAGCGGGATTGAGCAGCCAAAAGCTTTCGATCGACAACCGCATCAAAGTGCCCATAAGTCCGGCAGACCATAGGCGTTGCGCCCCGTCTGCCGGACTTGTCTATTGTTGCTTTGGGGTGTGCTTCAGTGGGGGGGCACGCACGCAACTTCCCGGATGGGGTCAGAGCGCTTTCTGTCCTTCGAGATCGCACGACCACTTCCGGGAAGTGATTCGCCCTCAGCGTGCATTGCACCCACCATGGGGTGGCTCCGGCTCTATGCGTTCTGCGGCGTACGCGTCTCTCGTGCCGTCGTGTCGCCATCGACCGGCGCTTTGATCGGCTCAAAACGGGCCTGGAAGAAACGCAAGTACTCCGGCTCGTAGACCATCTCCAGCCCGCGTACGCTCGCACGATTGTCATAGACGAACTTGACCGCTTCGGCCACCACGTCCATGTGCGCCTGGGTATAGACGCGGCGCGGAATGGTCAGCCGGACAAGCTCCAGTTTCGGATAGCGGTGCTCGCCGGTCTCCGGATCCCGTCCGGCGCTGACGATCCCGCGCTCCATGGCCCGGATGCCTGAGTCAAGATAGAGCTGGGCCGCAAGCGTCTGGGCCGGAAAGCGGTCCTGGGGCAGATGTTCGTAGAAGTGGCGCGCATCCAGAAAGATCGCGTGGCCGCCGATGGGCCGGACGATGGGGATGCCCCACTCGGCCAACAGATCGCCCAGGTAGCGCACCTGACCGATCCGGGCGCGCATGTGATCGTCCTGCACTGCTTCACCGATGCCGATGGCCAACGCTTCCATGTCGCGTCCCGCCATGCCCCCGTAGGTGTGAAGCCCCTCGTAGACCACAACCATGTTCCGCGCGCGTTCGGCAACGGAAGCATCGTTGACGGCCAGCCATCCGCCGATATTGACCAGGTGATCCTTCTTGGCGCTCATCCAGGCGCCGTCCGTGTAGCTGCAGAATTCCGTAAGAATCTCGGCAATGGGCGTGTCGGCATAGCCTTCTTCCCGTTCCTGAATAAAGAAGGCGTTCTCGGCCATGCGCGTCGCATCCAGATAGACAGGAATGCGGTGGCGCTCACACAGCGCGCGCAGGGCTTTCACGTTGGCCATGCTCACCGGCTGGCCGCCCGCCATGTTCACCGTTCCGGCCAGGCTGACGTAGGGTATCTTGGCCGCGCCGACCCGCTCGATCAGGGACTCCAACTTCTCCAGATCTACATTTCCCTTGAAGGGGTGGAGGCTGGTCGGGTCGTGGGCTTCGTCGATGATGACGTCCACAAAGACACCGCCGGCCAGTTCCTGATGAAGGCGGGTCGTGGTGAAGTACATGTTGCCTGGGATGATATCTCCCGGGTGAATCAGGGCTTGGCTGATGAGGTGTTCGGCGCCGCGGCCTTGGTGGGTGGGGATGATATGGCGGTAGCCGTAATGGCGCTGGATGGCCTCTTCCAGATGATAGAAGTTGCGACTGCCCGCATAAGCTTCGTCACCGAGCATGAGGCCGGCCCATTGCCGGTCACTCATGGCGCTGGTGCCGCTGTCGGTCAGCAGGTCGATATAGACATCTTCAGAGCGAAGGAGAAAGGTATTGTAGCCGGCCTCTGCCAGGGCAGCGGCCCGGGCCGTGGGATTGATCAAGCGGATGGGCTCGACCATCTTGATCTTCCAGGGTTCGGCCCAAGAGCGTCGACCGTACTGCTGTCCCATGGTTTGGTGTTGTTGCTGCGTCATTGCATGCCTCCGCAAGTGAATAGATGGCAGAGGACTGGCAACGAGCGTCAACTTCCTCTACCTAGAACTCGGGAATCGGCAGTCGGGTTGTATGCTTGACTTCGTTCAATACCAGGCTCGTCTGAATGCGGGCCAGGCCGGAGATGG
>CAYZLP010000250.1:0-7099 GCA_964478635.1 uncultured Caldilineaceae bacterium | reverse complement strand
GCCGGCGTCATCAACACGCCCGACAACTGGTGGCCCTTTACCGAACGCCATCGCTTCCCGATCCTCTGGTGGACCCAGGAACACCTACGCCCGGAATACCTGGAAGTGATCCGCAATCTACCGGAGAGCATGCACATCGCCATCGAGGGAGCGCCCCCGATCTTTCTGGTCCACGGCGTACCCGGCAATCCGCATATCGGCTTCTATCCGGCCGCCTCCGATGCTGAAGTGCGCGATTGGCTGGCCGACATTACCGAACCGATCGTGATCTGCGGCCATACCCATCGTCCCCTGGATCGCCAAGTGGACAATTGGCGCATCATCAACGCCGGCAGCGTGGGCCTGCCCTATAACGGAGATGCCAGGGCCCAGTATGTTCTGCTCGACCTGATCCACGCTCCCGACGGGCCGGCCTGGCAGCCGAGCTTTCGCCAGGTAGAGTACGATCACAGCGTCATTCCCGTGGCCTATCGCGCATCGGGCCTCTGTGAAGCCGGCGGCCCCATGGCCGAACTGAACCTGCGCACGCTCATGAGCGGCGATCCCTGGACGAGTGATTTTGGCGTCTGGATGCGGCGCCAGCCCCGGGAGACGGCCGACGACATGTGGGACGCGCTAGAGCGCTACCTGCAGCATCACGGACCGGGACGTTGGGCGTTTGACGAGGAACGGTAGGGGGTGGGGGAATTGAAAATCGTCAATTGTCGATGGTTAATTGTCAATGGGTTCTGGCGCGGTGTCAATTGTCACTCTTTGGCCTCTGGACTTTGTGCTTCATTATGATTCGACTGCTTACCACTATCGACCGGTCTGATGCGGTCACGCTGCTGTCCCGGGCGCCGGCGCTCAATCTTTACTTGTTGGGCAATATGGAGACGTTGGGCTTTGATGAGGGGTATTGCCAATTCTGGGGTGATTTCGACGACCATGGGCGGCTGCGCGGGGTGCTCAATCGGTATATGAGCGGCTGGGCCGTCTATGGCGAAGCAACTGCCGATTGGGCGCAATTGGCCGCCGTAATCGATGGACATGAAGTTGCCGCCACCCGCCTCCAGGACAATCCGGGCGGCATTCCCAGCCTACTGCCGTGGCTGACGAAGTACCGCGCGGCAAAGGTGCGCATTGAAGAACTCATGGAGCTGGATGCTGCGGCATTTCAGCCCCAATCCTCGCCGCCCGGAATTCGAATCCGGCGGGCCGGTATGGCGGATTTCACCGCGCTCGTCGTACTCTACCGCGATGCCGGCCACATGAGCCGGACGCCCGCAGCCGTGGAACGTCCCCTGCGGGACACGCGCATCTTTCTGGCCGAGGAGGGCGAGCGCATCGTCTCCGTCGCCTTGACCAATGCCGAGACCGCGGAGCTGGCCATGATCGGCGGCGTCTTCACGCCGCCTGCGGCCCGGGGGCAGGGCCTCAGCCAGGCCGTCTGCAGCGCGCTGTGCGCCGATCTGCTCGCCGATGGTAAGCGGCCGGCGCTCTATTGGGACACGCCGGCCGCGGGCGCAATCTATCGCAAACTTGGTTTTGCCAAAGTTGGGGACTGGCGATCTGTGTGGTTGGAATCAGTTTGATCCGGCTTGCACAGGTGAGCCGGCACCAGATCGGCTTCCAGCAAGCTGTCGCGCAGGGCCGCGCGTGCCCGGCTCAAGCGTGATTTGACGGTACCGAGCGGTAAGTCAAGGGTCGCCGCCGCTTCGGCATAGTCATACCCGTGGACATCCACCAGCAGCACGACGTTGCGATGCCAGGCCGGTAGTTCATCGATCTTGGAGAGGAGATGGTCCATACTCTCCCGGTGGAGGGCAAATGACTCGGGATTGATGCTTTCTTCATCCTTCTGCGCGGGCAACTCCAGCCCCGTTTCATCGATCAACTCGTCGAGACTCATGGCCGTGCGCCGCTTCTGGCGCCGCAGGTGGTCATAACATGTATTGGTGACAATGCGCAGCAGCCAGGAGCGAAAATTGCCGTCCTGGAAACGGGGCATAGCCCGGTGCGCCTTGATTAATGCATCCTGAACGGCATCGGCCGCGCCTTCTTCCGTGCGCAAGATGTGCTGGGCAACGCGCTCGGCCGCGGCCTGGTACTGGAACACAAGCGCTGCAAATGCCGTTTCATCTCCAAGACGTGCGGCATCAATGGTCTGACTCAAGTCGGTAACCGCTGCCCCGCCGCCACGGACGGGAGATATCCACGGGTTATACTGACCTGCGCCGACTGCGCCGAGACTCTGGGTCGCACTCTGAACACTCATATGGCAATCCTTTCCTTGTCGATGCGCTGTAATTCGTGCGCAACGGCTATTGTATCCTCATTTCCTTAAAGAAAAATGATTAGAGCGTGACAAAACTCGGACCGTTGACCTACGTGATGCGGCGCGTTATGGGTCCCGCTGCGCTACGCAAAACGGGCGCAAAACGCACGGAATCCATGCGTTATGCGCCCGTTTTCGGCGTAGTGTTGGTTGTGTTGCTCTCTACCGATCGCTGAATTCCAGCTTGTAGCCGTAGCCGCGAATGGTCGAGATAAAGCGGGGATCTTCGCTGCTGTCCGGTTCGATCCGGCTCCGGACACGGCTAATCATTCGGTCGATGTTCGCGTCGTAGACGTCGCCCTGGGCTTCCGGCCAGACCGCTTGGGCGATTTCATCCTTGCTGACGACCCGCCCCCGGTTCTGGAACAGATACCAGAGTAGGTCGAATTGCTTCACGCTCAGCGGCGGATCGACCAGATGGCCGTCGACATAGACTTGGCGGGTGGTGGTGTCGACCCGCAGCGGCGGCTCCTGAATCGCAATCAGCGACGGCGCAGTCAGCGTGGCCGACGGATCCTGAAAGCGGAAGAGCGTCGAGGCAAACTGGACCTCGGTCCCATCCTGTAGCCAGGCCGTGGAGCCGCTGGACAAGCGCTCGCCGTTGACATAAATGCCGTTCTTGCTGCCCAGGTCCGCGACCTGATATGCATTCTCAATGCGGCGTAACTCGGCATGATGGCGGGAGGCGAATTGATCCTCCAACATGATCTGGCTATCCGCTGAGCGGCCGACGGTAATGATTTCCTCAGTCAACTGATATTCATCGCCCGCCCGGGGTCCGCTCAGGCAGATCAACTTGGCAAACCGGCTCATTGTCAGTTCTGACTTCTTGTTTCCTGGTCGTATTTCACGTACAATACGAGAAGTTTAGGGGTGATTGCCGTCTCTGTAATATAGCTCATCGAACTATACCAGCATCGCCCACGGCTGGCAAGGCCATGGGGCCTGGTTTGCAGGCCCAGTTCCGATCGGGGACTCGTTGGCGGCCGTCCGCCCGTGTTCATTCATCTATCTGCCGTGAGTTTGCCTGCGCATGAGTTTGCTGCCCCACGACCTGCCCCCATCTCAAGACGATCAGACCGAACGGCCTGTTCCCCATGAGGAGCAGGTAGAAGATAGCGAGAGCGAGGTTGAGGAGGGCCGGCTGGCCGCGGCCCGTCTCACCGGCCAGATCATTGGCGACTACCGGGTCGAAGAACGTCTGGGCGGGGGGGCTCATTCGACCATCTACCGGGCCGTGGATCTGGAAACGGGCGACGTGATTGCGCTTAAGCTCCTCCTCCCGGGCGCGGACGGCGTTGCGCGCGCCCGTTTTCGCCATGAAGCGCGTACGGCCACCTCACTGGATCATCCCCATATCGTCAAAACGCTCTCCATCGGCCAGGTGGCTGATGACGATGTTGCGTACATCGCCATGGAACTGGTGGAGGGCTTGAGCCTTGCCACGCTCCTGGATCGCTACCGGCAACTGAGCGTCCTGGATGCCTGCACCGTGCTGGGGCCGATTGCCGCAGCACTTGCCTACGCCCATCGCCGCGGCATCGTTCATCGGGACGTCAAACCGAGCAACATTCTGCTGCGTCGGGTTGAACCCGGCGCCCCCGGGTCCGTCAAGCTTTCCATGCTCGATTATCCGGTCGTGCCACTATTGACCGATTTCGGCATTGCCCGCGCCCTGGACGCCCCCGAACTCACCAACGTGGGGCGCACCATCGGCACGCCTGCGTATATGGCGCCGGAACAGTGCGAAGGCGGTCGGAAAATCGACGGCCGGGCCGACATCTACTCAATGGGAACCGTGCTCTACCGGGCGTTGGTGGGACGTCCGCCCTTTACCGGTACCACCACCCAGATCTTGTACGCCCACGTCTATCATCCGCTGACGATTCCGGATGCGGTGCTCATCGAATTGCCGGTCCACGTAATCAACATATTGCGCCGGTCGCTGGCCAAGGAACCACAGGATCGCTATGCATCGGCCGACGAGATGGCCGCGGACCTCTCCCAGATCAGCGGTCGCTACGCGGCCATGAGCCAGGCAACCGGCGTTAGCCCCGATGAAGCAACCCGCACCATGTCATCCCTGCCGACGACCCGGCCGCGTACCGATTCCTACAGTGTTCTCGTGCCGGCCGCGGCCCGCCAGGGCGCCGACAGCCAGCCCACACGCACGTCCCGGACGCTGGAAGCCGTACCGCCCCGGCGTTCGGCACGACGTCTCTCCATGCCTCTCTTGGCTATCGGCCTGGTCGCGGCCGCCATGCTGGTCGTCATCGGCTTTGGCCTTGCCCTGCGCGAAGGTCCGGCAGCCGTTCCGACTGCGCTGCCTGTGGCCGGGACAACCGCTACGCCGGCGGCTGTGGCCGGCGCCGATCTGACCCCCGACGCCGATCAGACCCCGGATGCCACCGTACCCGATACAGAACCTTCCGACGAACCGCCGACTGCCGACGACGCCAATGGGGCTACCCCGGAACCCCGTCCCAATCCGCCGGCACCGGCCGTGGAAATCCCGTCGGCGTGGCGGGATGCTGTGGGGCTCCGCAGCGAGCGCGACTGGCAGCTCACCCACGATCAGCTCACCTTTCTCTTGCGCGCCGATCCGGACTTCAACGCCCTGGCGCCGGGGCGCCCCGATGAGGAAGCCGCGCTCATCCGTACGCTCTTATTGGACGATCCGTCACGTCCCTTTTGGGCGGAAGCGGCCGAGACCTTCGGCCCGGACGAGCTTGCCGCGCTGCTCTTTGACGTCTATGTCGGCATGGGCACGCAAATGAACCGCCAGAGTCTATCGGCCGAAGCGGCAGCGTACTATCGGGCCGCGCTGGTCATCGATCCGAACAACCCGGAACTCGCCGATCTGCTTCAGGGGACGGTCGGCTACCTGAATGCACTGCCCGGCAACCGCGTGGCGGCCAAGGAGAACCTGCAGCAGCTTCATATCGCCTATGCCGACGTGCTCGAAGGGGCGGGCCAGGCCTGCGCCGCGCTGGAGCAGATCGACGTGGCCAACACCCTGGATTCCGCGCCGGCCCTGGTAGCCCGGCTGGCCACACTCGAAAACCGCTGCGCCAACGAACTGGTCATTGTGGAGGGTGAAGTTCCCCTCGATCGCCTGTCCGGCACACTAATCTACGGCAGCCGCCAAGACGGGAGCGACCGCATCTTTGCGCTGGATGTCGAACGCGTGGATGACGGCGTGGTGACCCCGGCTCTGATTGCGGAGGATGCCATTCTCGGCGCGCCCTCACCGACCACGGACCGAATGGCTTTCTACAGCACGCGCATCAATGGGCAGGGACTGTTTGGCATCGATATCGGCCAGGCGCCGACGTCGCGCATCATTCGCTTTACCCGCTTCGCCGAGGACGGCGCCGAAAGCCCGGCAAGCTGGGATCCACGGGGGGAACGGCTTGCCTTCGCCAGCCGGCGTGAGGGCGATCGGCAGTCCCGAATCTACGTGACCTGGGCCGACGGCGAAGATGACTCGACCTCCATTGCCAACGGTGGAGATCCCGCCTGGCATCCGGCTTTTGAGAGCATCGTTTACAGCGGCGTCGATCAGACCGGCAACCGCCCCGGCCTCTGGCTGGTTGACAGCGCCGGGGGCAATCCCGATCGCCTGACCACGGTTGAGACCGATCGCCGCCCCCAATGGTCGCCGGGCGGCCAGTACATCGTCTTCACGAGCCTCGAACGGGACGGCAACTGGGAGATCTACCGCTACGACACGGTCGAGCGCGATCTCACCCGCATGACGGAGGGTTCCGCGCAGGACGTCCTGCCGACCGTGAGCCCGGACGGTCAATTGCTGGCTTTCTTGAGTGACCGCAACGGGGCCTGGGCGATCTGGGTCATGCCTCTGGCTGGCGGTGAGCCGGTGGAGCTGGCGCCGATTGTCGGCGACATCGCTGCCTGGGAAAAAGCCAGCCTCGACTGGACGCCGTAGCCCCATGACCGGGCATGAAGGTGTCCCCGCGACCGGAGACGGCTCGGCCGGCGGTCTGACCGGCCGTCAGCTGGGCCGCTATCTCATCGGTCCGCTGCTGGGCAGCGGCGGCGTTGCGGTCGTCTATCGCGCCCACGATCAGGTGGCCGGACAGGACGTGGCCCTGAAAATCCTCCCGCCGTCGGCCGATCAGGACGCGCTGGTGCGCTTTCGCCGGGAGGCGCTGACGGCCGGCGGGCTCCGCCATCCCAACATTGTGCGCACGCTTCAGGTCGGCACGCCCGGGCCCGGAGAGATCGCCTACATTGCCATGGAGCTGGTCGAAGGCCAAACGCTGGGTGATCTGCTTGCGGCCCGCGGCCGTCTGCCACCGGATGAAAGCGCACGGTCGCTCTATCCCGTTGCGGATGCTCTGGCAGCCGCGCACGCGGCCGGGGTGGTTCACCGGGACGTGAAGCCCGCCAACATTTTGCTCAAGCCCGTGCCTGCCGCCGCGACGGGGGCGGTGCGCATTGAGGGGCTGCACAGCCCCGTCATCCCGATGCTGGCCGATTTCGGCGTGGCTTTGGCCCTCGATTCGCCCGAGCTGACCGGCCAGGGTCATACCGTGGGGACGCCGGCCTACGTGGCGCCGGAACAGTGCGCCGGCAGCCGCCAGATCGACGGGCGCGCCGATCTCTATGCACTGGGGGTCATTCTCTACCGCTGCGTGGTGGGGCAACTGCCCTTCGCGGGCACGACCACCCAGATACTCTACGCCCACGTTTACGAACCCCTGCGCATCCCCGACGCCATTTTGCGCCAGCTGCCGCCCATCGTCGTGGACGTGCTGC
>CAYZLP010000249.1:0-7104 GCA_964478635.1 uncultured Caldilineaceae bacterium | reverse complement strand
CAGTGACTGTCACCGACTGGCTGCGCCCAGCCCGGGGATTTCCTCAAAAATGGCCGTTGACAGCGTCCGCGCCCCGATGCATAATGCACCTATGAACCCAGATTCTGTGGCGCAATCCCCCAAGGCCGACCAACTGCGCATTGCCCTCGTTTCGCCGCGGGGACCCCTCTACCGCCGGACGGGCGGCGCATGGAAAAAATCGCTGCGCTACGCGCCCCTCACGCTCACGACCCTGGCCGCACTGATCCCACCGGAACTGAATGCAGCGGTTACCCTCATCGACGAAGGCATTGAGGATATTGACCTGGGGCTGGAGGCCGACCTGATCGGCATCAGCGCCATCACGGGTACCGCACCCCGGGCCTACGAGTTGGCCGCCCACTTCCGCGGCCGGGGCATCCCGGTCGTGCTGGGCGGCGTCCATCCCACCCTCATGCCCGATGAAGCCCAGCAGCATGCCGACAGCATTGTCGTGGGCTATGCCGAAGAGACCTGGCCCCAGCTGCTGCACGATTTCGTTGCGGGGCGGATGGCCGCCCGCTATACCCAGTCGCCGACGCTTTCTCTGGCCGGCAAACCCTGGCCCCGCCGCGAGCTTTTGCCACGCGGGCAGTACGTCATCAGCCAGACCATCGAAGCGACCCGCGGCTGCATCCACCACTGCGAATTCTGCGTCGTGCCCACGGCCTGGGGCGGACCGCTGCAGAAGCCCGTCCATGAAGTGATCGATGAGATCCGGTCCATGAAGACCAAACGGCTGCTCTTCCTGGACCTCAACCTGATCGCCGACAAGGACTACGCCGCCGAACTCTTCACGGCCATGATTCCCCTGCGCGTCCAGTGGGGCGGTCTGGCCACGACGCTCATCGCCTGGGACGAAGCCTTTCTCGACCTGACCGCGGCCAGCGGCTGCCGGGGGTTGCTCATCGGTTTCGAGACGCTCTCGGCCGACGCTTTGAAAGAGACGCGCAAGGGCTTCAACCAACGGACCGACTATCTGGAAGTCGCCCGGCGGCTCCACGATCGGGGCATCGCCATGCAGGGCACCTTCGTCTTCGGCTTCGACAGCCACACGGAGGCAAGCTTCGGCGAGACGGTCGACTTCATCATGGAAGCCCGAATCGACCTGCCCCGTTTCGCCGTGCTGACACCCTTTCCGGGTACGCCGCTCTTTGCCAGGCTCAAACAGGACGGGCGCATTCTTACCGAGGACTGGACGCTCTACGACGGCCAGCATGTGGTCTACGAGCCGGCCAGGATGGCGCCCGACACCCTCCTGCGCAAGACCGAATGGGCCTGGAAATCGGTCTACAGTTATGGGTCCATCTTTCAGCGGCTGCGCGGCGTCACCACCCACTGGCCCCTGGCCCTGGCGGCCAACCTGGGCTACCGCTTCTACGCTCACCGCCTGCACGAATACTACACCTGCGATTGGAAACTCGCCGGCTTGACGCCGGCCGTTCCGACCTAGCCCCATGAAGATCACCTTCATCCGGCCTTCGATGATGGGCGGACGCAGCCGCGATGCCATGGAACCCCTGGCCTTCGCCATTCTCTCCGCACTAACGCCGCCGCGCTTCGAGCGAGCGCTCTACGACGAGCGGATTGAAACGATCCCCCTTGACGAACCCACCGATCTGGCTGCCATCACGGTCGAGACGTATACGGCGCGCCGGGCCTATCAGATCGCGGCCCAATATCGGGCCCGAGGCGTGCCCGTGGTCATGGGCGGTTACCACCCGACCTTTCTGCCCGACGAAGCCGGCGCCATGGCCGATGCCGTGGTCGTGGGCGATGCGGAAGGTGTGTGGCCCCGGCTGCTGGCCGATCTGGCGGCGGGTCGACTGGGACGCCGCTATCAGAGTGAGGGATTCTTGCCATTGGGCGGCGTCATGCCCGATCGGTCCATCTTTGCCGGCAAGCCCTACATGCCCGCTGCGCTGATCCAATATGGCCGGGGCTGTCGCTACGCCTGCGAATTCTGCTCGATCCGCGCCTTTTACGGCAGCAACCTGCGTCAGCGACCGGTCGACGAAGTCGTCGCCGAAATTGCCGCCACCGGTCGCAACTATATCTTCCTGGTCGACGACAACATCTTCATCGACCTGCCCAAGGCCAGGGAGCTTTTTCGGGCATTGATTCCCCTGGGGATTCGCTGGTCCTGCCAGGTAAGCATCGACATCGCACAGGACGAAGCCCTGCTTCGGCTGATGGCGCGCAGCGGCTGCACCACGGCGGTCGTGGGCTTGGAATCGCTCAACCCGTACAACCTGCGTCAGATGAGGAAGGGCTGGAACCTCAAGCACGGCACCTATCGCACGGCGGTACAACGCCTGCGCGATCATGGCATCATGGTCTACGGCTCCTTCGTCTTCGGCTACGACGGGGATACGGTCGACTCCTTCGGCGCCACGGTCGACTTCGCCCTGCAAGAGCGGCTCTTTGTCGCCAATTTCAACCCGCTGACGCCCATGCCCGGCTCAGCGCTATATGCGCGCCTCCGCCGCGAAGATCGCCTCCTCTACGAGCGCTGGTGGCTGGATCCGACCTATCGCTACGGCACGGCCGCGTTTCAGCCCCGCGGCATGAGCCCGGCCGAATTGACCCGGAGCTGCTTTGAAGCCCGCCGCAAGTTTCACAGCTGGCGCTCGATCCTGCAGCGGGGGCTGGATCGGCGCTGCAACGGGCGCACCCCCTTCCATTTTGGCCTGCACGTGGCGGCCAATGCAGTTGCGCGGCGGGAGATTCTCACCAAGCAGGGCAATCCCCTGGGCGCTCCTGCAGGTGATGATCCCGACATCGCCGAACGCATTCTCAGGCCGGCAAACCTTCCCGAGCACGATGCGGATCCGGGCTCGTTGCCCCGCGCGGGCAGTCGTGCGCTAGGGGCGGCCGCGCCATGAAGCTGATACTCATCAAGCCCAACATCGGGCGCATGGAACACAGTCTCTATGTGGACGAAGGGCGCATGGAGCCCCTCCAACTGGGCGTCCTGGCCGCGTTGACGCCGCCCGACGTAGAGATCGCGCTCTACGACGACCGCATCGAATCCATCCCCTATGACGAATCGGCCGATCTCGTCGCCATCACGGTCGAGACCTACACGGCCCGGCGCGCCTACGAAATCGCGACCGAGTACCGGTCCCGCGGCGTGCCGGTCATCCTGGGCGGCATGCACCCGACCCTCTGCCCGGAAGAGGCCACGCCGCACGCCGATGCGCTTTTTCTGGGCGATGCCGAAACGGGCTGGCGCCAGGTCATTGAGGATGCTCGCCGGGGCGCGCTGCAGCCCTGCTACCGGGCGCCGGTCGGCCCGCCCCAGCCCGGCACGCCCACCCGGCGCGATCTCTTTGCAGGCAAGGGCTATCTGCCCATTACCCTCATGCAGTTCAGCCGGGGCTGTCGCTTCGCCTGCAATTTCTGTGCGGTGAGCAGCTACTTCGACCGCACCCACTACGTCCGGACCGTGCGCGAGACCGTGGCCGAAATCGAGGCGCTGCCCCGCAAGCAGATCCTCTTCTTCGTCGACGACAACCTGCTCTCCAACTTCGCCGCGGCCAAGGAGCTGTTCCGGGCACTGATCCCGCTGAAAGTCCACTGGGTTTCCCAGGGCAGCATCGACATGACCCGGGATCCCGAACTCATGGAACTCATGGAACGGAGCGGCTGTCTGGGCATGGTGGTCGGCTTCGAGTCCATCTCGCCGGAGAGTCTGCGTAGCATGAAAAAAGCGCCGAATATGGCCGGCGGCCTTGCCCGCTATGCCTCCCAGTTGGAGATCATCCGCGACCACGGCATTCATCTCTGGGCGGCGTTCACGTTGGGCCACGACTACGACACGCGCGCCTCGATATTGGAGACCCTGGACTGGGCCAAGGAGCAACGGTTTGCCCTGGCCGCCTTCAACATCCTCGTGCCCTATCCCAACACGGCGCTCTATGGCAAGCTGGCTGCCGAAGACCGTTTGCTTTATGACGGCCACTGGTGGCTTCATCCCGCCTATCGCTTTAATCACGCGGCTTTTCGCCCCAATCAAATGTCGGCCGACGAGCTAACCGAACTGACCTGGCATTGCCGCTCGAGCTACAACAGCCGGCGCTTCCTGCTGCGGCGCATGTTCGACATTCACACCGGCGACCGCGTCCTCCAGAACCTGGGCGCCTACCTGCGCTACAGCATGCTCTTCCGCCGGGAAGTCATCAAGAAACAGGGCATGCGCTTTGGATTGCATTAGGATGGATTCGCGTACCATGCGGATCGGATGGATTTCCGCTTATCATTGATAGAACGCGGATGTATCGGATTAGGCGGATTTAACGGATTCTTTTTGGTTTTTATCCGCTTGGTTTTTATCCGCCTGATCCGCCCAATCCGTCACATCCGCGTTCTATCGAATTAGTCGATCAATCGCTACGCAAAAAGTAATCCGTATAGATTCGCCCGATCCGCAAAATCCGCGGTCTATTGGGAGTCGCATCATGCGCTTAACAATTGTTCATCCGTGTATCGGTCGTCGACCGGGGGAGGCCTACATCGGCACGTGGCAGATGGAGCCGTTGCCCGCGGCCGTCATCGCAGGGCTGACGCCGCCGGAGGTAGATGTAAAATTCTACGACGACCGGCTGGAAGCCATCCCCTTTGACGAACCAACCGATCTAGTCGCCATCAGCGTGGAGACCTACACCGCCAGGCGCGCGTACCAGATCGCCACCGAGTACCGCCTGCGGGGCGTGCCCGTCGTCATGGGCGGCTTCCATGCCATGCTCTGTCCGGATGAAGTGGCCGAGTATGCGGAGGCCGTCGTTGTGGGCGAGGCCGAGCCGATCTGGGCCACGGTCATCGACGATGCGCGCCACGGCTGCCTGCAGAAGTTCTATCGGGTGGAAGAACGCCCTTCCCTGGCCACACTCCAGCCGGATCGCAGCATCTTTCAGGGCAAGCGCTATCTGCCCATCGGGCTGGTGGAAGCGGGCCGGGGCTGCCACTTCCGCTGCGATTTCTGCGCGGTCCAAACGGTCTTTCAGCGCAGCCAGAGCCGGCGGCCGGCCGACCGCATTGTGGCCGAGCTGGCAGGGCTAAAGGGCCGGGACAAACGCTTCTTCTTTTTTGTGGACGACAATATCACCTCCAATCTGCAGGAAGCCAAGGAGTTCTTTCGCGCACTGGCGCCCCTCAAGCTGCGCTGGGTGAGTCAGGCCAGCATCAACGCCGCCCACGACGAGGAATTCCTGGAACTGCTGGTGCAGAGCGGCTGCGAAGGGCTGCTCATTGGCTTCGAAAGCCTGAATCCCGAAAACCTGTGGGCCATGGACAAGGGCTTCAACACCATGCGCGGCGGCTACGCAAAGGCCCTGGCCAACCTGCGCCGCTTCGGCATCAAGCTCTACGCGACCTTTATCTTCGGGTATGATCTGGACACACCCGCCTCCTTTGCCGAGACGGTGGCCTTCGCCCGGGAGCAGCAATTCTTCATCGCCGCGTTCAATCACCTGACGCCCTTCCCCGGCACGCCTCTCTATGGGCGGCTGGGCGATGAGGGGCGGCTGCTCTACGACACCTGGTGGCTGGACGACCGCTACCGCTACAACATGATTCCCTTTCAGCCCGCGGGCATGAGCCCCGAAGAGCTGCAGCGAGGCTGTCTGGCCGCGCGCAAGGCCTTCTACTCGATCCCAAGCATCCTGCGCCGCGGTCTGGACCGGGTCAACCGTCCCGACTTCTTCATCTGGCGCAACTTCCTGCTCATCAACGGCATGATCCGAGTGGAAGTGAGCCAGCGCGACTTCTACCCGCTGGGCGATGCGGCCTGGCAGGGAGAACTGGTCAAGGCCCTGTGACATGAACGTCGGTGATTTTGTGTTCGACCTGGCGACCCCGGCCGACGACGCTGCCATTCGCCGCCTCCTGGCCGACAATCCCGTGCCGGGCGACGTCACCCTGACTTACCGGCGAGAACCCAACTATTTCGCCGGCAGCCCCGTCATGGGCGACACCCAGATTCTCGTGGCGCGCCATCGGCCTACCGGCCGGCTGGCCGCCCTGGCCACCCGCTCGATCCGCATGCACTTCGTCAATGGAGAGCCCGAAGCGGTCGGCTACGTGGGCCAGTTGCGCATCGACCACGCCTTCCGGGGCCGCTGGCTCGTTCCGTTGGGCTTTCGCTACTTCCATGGGCTCCATCAGGACGGCCGGGTCCGGGGATACTACACGACCATCATTCAGGGCAACGCCGAAGCCGAGGGGGTGCTGGTCGCCAAGGCCCGGCGTCACTTTCCGGCCTATCGGCCTATCGGTACGCTGGTCACCCTGGCCATTCTGCTCCACAAGCGCCGTCTGCCGCGGTCCTATGACGATCTCGTCCTGAGCAGCGCAAAGCAGGATGAACTCGACGAAATCGTCGCCTTTCTGCAGGAGGAAGGCAGACGCAAACAGTTCTTCCCCCACTATCGGCGTTCCGATTTCGAATCGACCGCCACCCGGGACTTTCATGTAGAGGACTTCCTGGTCGCCCGTCGTAGCGGTAGACTCGTCGGCCTACTCGGACTCTGGGATCAGGGCGGCTTCAAACAGACCACGGTCACCGGTCTCAGCCGGCGGATGCAGCGGCTGCGCCCCTTCTACAATGCAGCCGCCCGGCTCGGCGGCGCGCCGCCCATGGCAACCGTCGGTACGTCGCTGAACACGGTCTATGCGGCGTTCATCTGCGTTGCCGAGGACGAACCGGCCGTCTTTGCAACGCTGCTCGATGGGGCGTTCCGACTGGCTGCCGGGCGGGGACACGCCTTTCTCACCGTCGGTCTGTCGCCGGCAGACCCGCTCTATGCCGTGGCCAAACGCTTTTTCCACATTCCCTACGTCAGCACCATTTACACCGTCTGCTGGCGGGGGGATGAAGCCTTCCACGACAGGCTGGACGGTCGGCCGCCCTATCTCGAATTGGCGGCGTTGTGAGCAGCATAGAATTTAGATTGATAGACCGCGGATGACGCGGATTGGGCGGATCTTCGCTGATTTTCTAAGGCCAAAAGAATCCGTGGAAATCCGCCCGATCCGCTCAATCCGCGGTCTATCCAAGTCGTAGGTGCGGTGTCCAACCGCACGTGC
>CAYZLP010000248.1:0-7118 GCA_964478635.1 uncultured Caldilineaceae bacterium | reverse complement strand
TCTCGTCCAACACGCACGGATCCGTCAGGGCTTGGATGAAGGCGACCATGTCGGCCACCTCGGCATCGGAAAGCCGTTCCGGCAGCGACGCATCGTTGCCAGTCGCTTGCAGCAGCCCTAGCTGAATCAGTGCAAGCCGGGTGTTGAATGCCATGCGTTCAGTCTGGATCAGGGGATCGAGCTGCCCGACATCATACGAAGCGAAGGCTGTTGCTGGATCGAAATGGTGGCGAATCATGCCCTCCAGCGTGGTGTAGGCCCCGTCATGGCCATAGGGGCCGGTGGCCGCCACATTCACAAGGGAGGGCGTACGGAACGCGTAGAGGTTCTGCCATTCGCCGGTCTCCCGGAAGCGTCCGAAATCGGCCGAGCCGTCCGGTCCATCGCCCTTGCCGAAGCCGATCTGGGGCACGGCCAGCACGTGGAACTGCTCGTCGGTGAAAAAATCACCGCTGTGACACGTTACACAGCCTGCACCGCCATCCTCGGCGTCGGTCAGGAATAGCCAGGCGCCGCGCTTCGCCGCCTCACTCAAGGCATCCTCGTCGCCCTGGACGTAGGCCCGCCATGGCGTATCGACAAAGACCTGGGAGCATTCATAGGCGCCCAGGGCCTCGGCGATGCGCTGCTCCGTAATTAGCTGCGCCGGGTCGTCGGCCGGACCGTAAACGGCGGCAAAGGCCTCACGCCAATAGTCGGCGCCGCTTAGCTGGGCGGCGCGATCCTGATAACTCTCGGCATCTCCGGCCGCGTGGCCGCTCAAGCGAGAAGCCAGGTAGGCGCGGAGCGCTGCATTGTCTGCCTCTTCCCCGGCTTCAAAGCCGCGCATCTCGGCCTCGGCCGTAACGGGAAAGCGGCTCTGGGCGATCACCAGGTCGCGGCCGGCGTTGGGGTCCGCCCGGCCCAGCGCGACGTCGGGCGTTCGGATGCCGTGACCGTCATTGCCATTGGCCCCCGGCGTCTTGCCCATGCTCTCCACGCGACCATCATGGAAGAGCACCTGATCCCACATGACGGTATTGAAGGTTGTCGGTGAATTACGGGGCACCAGGGGCGCGCCTGCAGGATGGGTCCGGCCGGGCCCGATGAGGTTGGGATCATCTGCATTGACGCCAATCGGCAGAGATAGGCCGTCTCCCCCGCCCAGGGTCGGCAGGTGGCAGCTTGCACAAGCAGTATCTTGGTTGACGCTGAGCGCGCGGGTGAAGAAGAGCTGTCGGCCGAGCTGTACCAAGGGCTCATCAACCGAGGGGAAGATGCGTCCCTGGCTCGGGTCACCAGTTAGATCGTGGGCTGCAATCAAACTGCGTAATTCACTGTCCAGCGTTGCCGAATCCGGGAGTGACGCCGTCCCGGAGACAATCTCACTTGAACATCCTGCCAGCACTGCAAGACAACAGATCAGCAGGATGAACGTGGCGTGAGAGGAGGTCTCGCGTAGCGACATACGTGCTTTCACATTCCCTCCCTTCATGCAGTGGATGGTCCTGCCCGCATAAAACGGGCAGGACCATCCGAAACCATACACTTGCGTAGTGCATCAACCCCGTATTACGAGCTTACACCCTCACCCAGCACTTCGAGCCGGAACGTGGCCGGTCCCTCAAAGCCCTGAGCCAAGTCGACGACGATGTAGTACTCACCCGAAGCCAGGTTGTCAGCCATCCAGCGCATATATGGCTCTTTCTCATCGTCCTCTTCGTCGATGTAGACAGTCGTGCAGCAACCGAAGTGCTGGTTCTCACCCTCCTGCTCCCACAGGCGGGCCTGTTCAACATTGCGCACCGTGACCACTGCAGCCGCTGCAGGATCGGCGTATACGCGCACCTCCAGCGGGCCGAAGTCCTCATCGGAGTCGTAGGTGAAGGCATACCACTGGGCGTGATCCTTCTCCAGGGTCACATACTGACCCGTGAGCGGCATGGCCAACGACGGTCCACCACCCTCTTCTGCAGCCAGGGCAATGGGCTCGATGACGGGTTCAGCTGCTGGCGCTGCGGCAGCCATCGGTTCGACGGCCGGCGCGGCCTGGGCCATACCTTCCGAGAAGACGCCCTCGCCCAAGACCTCCAGGCGATAGCTGATATCACCCGTCAGGCCTTTGGCCGGGCCGACGACAATGTAGTACTGACCGGAGGCCAGATCATCGGCCATCCAGCGCATGTACGGCAGCTCGTCGTCTTCTTCCGCCGGATCGATATAGGCGGTGGTGCAGCAGCCGAAGTGGGCATCTTCGCCATCTTCAGCCCACAGGCGCGCCTGTTCTTCGTTCCGTAGCGTCACCTCGGCCGCGTCGGCCGGATCGGCAAAGACACGAATTTCAAGCGGGCCAAAGTCTTCGTCGTTATCATAGGTAAAGCCATACCAGTGGTGCTGTCCCTCACCCAGACCCGTCCATTCCTGGCTGATGGCCATCGCGAAGGCAGGGCTCTCACCCGCGCCTTCGGCCAGCGCGATTGGCTCTTCCGCCATCGCCGGCGCTGCAGCCGGTTCGGGAGCCGGCGCCGCAGCAATACCGCGCAGAGGCAGAGAGACTTCCTTGCCCGTCACGTCCAGAGTGAAGTAGCTGGCAGCGTCCATCTCATTCTTCACGACCACTAAGTAGTCGCCGGATTCGACAAAACTACCGGTCCAGTTGTACTTGCCCAGTTCGTCTTCGGGCTCGCAGTTGCAGGACATGGTGCCCTCGCCGACTGCGTCAAACTCCTCTTCTGCGGCCCAATCGCGCAGATTTTCCGGTGTCCAAATTTCGAACGAAACACCGCCATTCGGCACCATCTTCATGTCGACATTGACGGTCTCCCCGTCGCCTTCTTCATGGAAGATATACCAGAGCTCTCCGTTTGCCGGAACCTTGGTCCAGGTACCGTCGGGCAGCAAGGGATTGTCGGGCCCTGCGCCCGGGTCGGTCTGGGCGAACGCGGCCGCGCTGAATACGAGCACCGCAACCGCTACCAACGCCACGGCGAAAGTCAATTTCCGCAACATGATTGATCCTCCTCCCACCTTGTCTGGACATCCATTACAACCTTCGGCGGTCTAGCCACTCATCCATCCGGCTAGTCTGAACGCCGGCCCACATCAGGTGCGCTGGGCCTTTTGCGTGCCGGCCATCCCTCGAAACGGATAGTCAAATAGCTGGACCGTCATCTGTTCTAAGCATAAGATCAGCGGACGATTATTGCTCGTCAAATGGGTGGAGAAGGGGGTGGAGAAGGGGGTGGAGGTGTCGGGGAAAGCGCTACAGCAGGCCCAATCGATACCCTTCGGCCAACGCGCCCCCGCGGTTGTCGGTACTTAGTTTGCGGTAAATATTGTTGATGTGTGTTTTGACCGTGCTTAGGGAGATGACCAGATGAGCTGAAATTTGTCGATTGGACTCGCCCTGGGCGATCAAGCTCAGGATCTCACGCTCACGGGGCGTCAGTGGATTGGCGCCGCGCGCAGTCGGTTCAGCATTCTTGGCCATCTCCTCGTCTTGTCCTGGCTGAGGATCGGTGGATGTTAGGCGGGACTGGAGCGTTGCCACAAAGGCCCGGTGAGCACCCTCCGGCGCGTGGGCCGCCAGCAGCGCCGCCAGCGCGGATTTCGGCTGCTCTAGGAAGGGACGGAGCAGCGAACAGGGCGCGGCCAGCGCCAATGCGCCGCTCAGCCGCTGCTGGGCCTCGATAGGTCGATCCAGCGCCTGGAGCGCCAGCGCTTCGGTCAGGCGTATGTCGATCAGCATGCGGGGTGGGATCGGCGCGTGGGCGGCCTCGGTGCTGGCGGCGAGCAGCGAAAGAGCCGTTGCCGGCCGATTCTCTTCCAGGCAGACACGCGCCATCACGAGCGTCTTCATGGGGGATAGGAATTCGCCCTCATGCCCGTCGCGCCGCGTTTCGGGCAGAAAGGTGTAGAGCGGCTGCATCATCTGACGCTCCAGCCAACCACTGGCCGGACCCAGATCTCCCCGAGCCAGCCAAAGACGAACTTGTTCCCACTCAAGCTGACGGCTATCCATGGACATGACGTCCATTTCGATTGAGAGTTGACGCGCCCGGCGCAGGGCAGCATCAGCCGCCTGCCAGTCTTGTTTGAGCATGTAGGCGGCAGCCAGCCACAATTCGTCCTGAACGACTCCGGCCGCGCCCGACTGCCGGATCAGGGCCAGACCTTGCTGCAGCTTAGCGATGGCCGCATCGACTTCTCCCAGCTCCAGCAACTGCAGGCCAAGCCCTGAGTAACCCATACCGGCCAAGGGCAAAGGACGACCATTTTCGGATGCCCGGACAATTGCATCCTCGTAACGCCGTCGTGCCTCGTCGCAACGACATTGGTTGCCGGCGACGGCCCCGAGATGACAAAGCGCAAGGACGCTGTTCAAGAGATTGTTCGTGCGCTCAGCCAAATCAAGCGTCTGGAGGAAGGCATCATAGGCCCGGGAAAGCTCGCCCTGCTGGAGTAAGCTCAGGCCCAGGCCACTGACGATGAGACTTCGCCAGAACGTGTTCGCCTCAGGCGTAAGCGCCAATGCTTCGGTCAACAGTTGGATACCGATCGATGAACGACCCTGGAAAGTGGCGATGAGCCCGCGAAGCGCCATGGAAGCGCCGCGGGTCACCGGGTCACCGGCGCCGGGCAGCGCAGCATCCAGGTCGATTTCAGCAAGATGCAACGGTTGCTCTTCCAGAATTCGAACGGCCGCGCGGTAGACCAGCAGTTCGGGCTCTGTCGCCAGCAGCGATTCCGGCAGCGCATCCAACCAGCGTTCAACGACGGCGAAATCGCCGCGCATGATAATCCGCTGTGCATTGGCGCCGATCAAGTGCACGGCCAGCGAATAATCCGCGCCGGCCAGTGCATGTTCGATAGCCGGTTCGATCAGGTCATGTTCGGCAAACCAGTGGCTGGCCCGTCTGTGAAGGATCGGCAGACGCGCCGGCTCCTCTTCTTCAAGCTTGCGCTGCAAAAGCTCGCGCAACAGATGATGATAGCGATAGCGGATGCGCACATCATCCAGGGGTACGAGGAAGAGATTGGCCTCCTCCAGATAGTCGAGAATAGCCTGACTGCCAAGCGACTCGTCATCATCTGGCCGGTGTGTGATCTTTTTTGTTGGGCCGAGTACGGCATCGCACAGCTCCGCGCTCATCCACTCCAAGAGAGATGTCTGCAGGAGAAATGTGCGGACCGCTTCGGACTGCCGATCGATGACCTCCTGGGAAAAATAGTCGAGAAGGTCGCGCTGGCTACCGCTCAGGCTTGCAGCAACCTTGAGCGCGTCGGGGTCACGCTGCAGGGCCCGTCCCGCCATCTGTAGGCCCGCTACCCAGCCTTCCGTCCGCTCTGCCAGCAATGCACCGGTCTCAGCCGGCAGATCCAGGCCGTACAGGTCGTGAACAAATGCCAGCGACTCCTCGGGCGATAGGGCAAGGTCTTTTCCGCGAATCTCGCGCAGGCGTCCGCGGCTACGCAGCAGTGCAACAGGTAAGGGCGGAACAGCGCGTGTCAAGATGAGACACTGGAGAGACTCCGGTTGATGGGTACAGAGGAAAGCCAGGGCGTCATGAATGGCTGAATTCCGAATATAGTGATAGTCGTCCAGCACCAATGCGGTAGGGACGCCATGATTTTGAATCTCCTCTATGAGCGTGGTGAGCAGCAGTTCGTGCGAATACCTGTTCCCGGGTTGAAGGGCTGCCAGGCATGCAGACGCGGCCACGGGCGCAGCAAACTGCAGCGCGACCGTCAGATAGGTGAGGAAGCGGGTTTCGTCGTTGTCTTCTTCATCGAGGCTCAGCCAGGCAATATGGGGAAACGGAGTCCGGCCCTGGGCCTCAACCATTTGATGTAGGCGGCCGATCCACTGGGCAACAAGGGTCGTCTTCCCGTACCCGGCCGGTGCGGAAATCAGCGTTACCCGTCCCGCTGCAAGGTCATCATCCAGCTGCGCCAGCAGTGCTCTGCGCGCGATCAGCGTGGACGGTGTTGGGGGAACATGCAGTTTTGTCGTCAACAGTGGACCGATCATCGTTCCACCCTCCTGCGTTCCTCTCCATTATATCCTGTTTTTGGAATCTTTGGGGCGTCATTTTTCCACCCACTGGAGACCGACTTGCCATTCAGTGGGTACAAATCCGACCGTTTCATAGATCCGGGCGGCATGATATTCCGGATCCGCCGCCATCACGAGCACCTGGGCACCCATCGTTTCCAGGCCGAGGCGCGCCGTCTCATAGACCAATCGCCCGCAAATGCCGCGCCGGCGGAAGTGGGGATGGGTGCTAACGGCCTGAAAGCGGCCGACGCCATCTTCGACAAAAAGGCCAAGGCTGGCCGTCAACGTCTCTCCCAGAAAGGCGCCATACCACTGTCCCAGTCCGGCGTCGATCATGGCCCGCATGCCCACTTGTGCACGTGCGGCGAAGATGCGGTAGCCCTCAGGATCGTGATCTTGCTGGAAGCAGGAGATCTGCATCTCCAGGTCCTCGACCCACTCGTTTTCACTCATGAGAGGGCGGATTGTCACTTCCGTGTTTGCGCGGGGCGGCTGCCGCACCGCGCTTGCGGTAAGGATGATGTTGCGCTCGATTTCGAAACCGGCTGCGAGAAACGCGTCAATATCACCGATTTCATCGTTTGCGCCGTCAATGCCGAAGACCATGTGCTTGACGGGCGGGTTCGGGCCGATTTCCGCTGCAAACAGGTCGCGCCAACGCATATAGTCTCCCGGTTTGGGCGGTTGGGCGAAGAGGAGGTAGTTGCCCCAATAGAACGTGGGATTTGCGGGCGTACGGATGACGAGATATTCGCCCCGATCGATAACCTCCCCGTTAAAGCGACTGAAGATCAGGTCCGTGCGATAGCCCAGCGAACGAACTTTCATGGAAGATGGCCTTGTGTGAACACGAATCGTTGGAACTTGGTCGGAATGCGCTTCTCTAACCAATGGCTGGCAAATAATAGAGGTTGTGCAATTGACCTCGGCTTCGACAGGCTCAGCCAGCGTAAATTGCCCGCCTTCTGACAGCAATGCAGCAGGATGGGCCTGCCGCCCATCTTGGGACAAAGCCCCAAACCAAAGACAGTGCGAGATCGCAGGTGTCGTAGGTCATGGTGTCGTTGCTTGCAGCTTAGGT
>CAYZLP010000247.1:0-7126 GCA_964478635.1 uncultured Caldilineaceae bacterium | reverse complement strand
TTGATGGATTGCGCCTCATCTCCGCACTTCGATTCATCTGTTCAGTACGTCTGGGGAGCATGCGTTGGGCATGCATCGCCGGCAGCGGGGCAATACCGCGTTGACGGTGATGCGCGTCCAAAATCATGCACTCCAGTTTCCTTCTGCTAGCAAAGCTTTGTGTCTAACATGGAAAAGGAGTAGACATGCAAGAGTATAGCTCACGACCCCATAGTCCTGTCGGCCTTGACACCCACGGCCTCAAGAACTACAAGACAGCCTACTGGAACTTATCGACGCCCGCCCTCTACGAAGAGGCCGTGAAGCGGGACGAAGGGATCATGTCCCATTTGGGCCCGCTGGTCGTCCGTACCGGCCAATTTACCGGCCGTTCGCCCAACGATAAGTTTGTCGTCAAAGAGCCCACGAGCGACGAGTTTATCTGGTGGGGCAAGGTGAATCGGCCCTTCGATCCGGAACGCTTCGAGGAACTCCACTGGCGGATGACTTCCTACCTGCAGGGCAAGGATCTTTTCATCCAGGACTGCTGGGCCGGGGCCGATCCCAAGTACCGCATGCCCGTGCGTATTATCACTCAGTACGCCTGGCACAACCTCTTCGTCCGTAACATGTTCATTCAGGCCACGGATGAAGAGCTGGCCGTGCATGAGCCGGAATTTGTCGTTATTGACTGCCCCGGTTTTCATGCCTATCCGGAGCACGACGGCACCAATTCGGACGTCTTCATTCTCGTCAACTTTGCCAAGAAGCTGGTCCTCATCGGCGGTACCGAATACGCGGGTGAGATGAAGAAGTCCATCTTTACGGCTATGAACTACCTGCTGCCCTTTAACGAAGTCATGCCCATGCACTGCTCGGCCAATATCGGCCCCCGGGGCGATACCGCCATCTTTTTCGGCTTGAGCGGCACCGGCAAGACGACCCTGTCGGCCGATCCCAAACGCACGCTCATCGGCGATGACGAGCACGGCTGGAGCGATACAGGCGTCTTCAACTTCGAAGGCGGTTGCTATGCCAAGACGATCCGTCTCTCGGCCGAGGCGGAGCCCGAAATCTATGCAACGACGCGCAAATTTGGGACGATCCTCGAAAATGTGGGGATCGATATGAATACCCGCCGTATCGACCTGGATGACAACTCCCTCACCGAGAACACCCGGGCTGCCTATCCGATTTCCCATATTCCCAATGCAACGCGCGATGGCAAGGGTGGCCATCCGGAAAACATCATCTTCCTGACCGCCGATGCCTTCGGCGTACTGCCGCCCGTCTCCAAGCTGACCACGGATCAGGCCATGTATCACTTCATCTCCGGGTACACGGCCAAGGTCGCCGGCACCGAGCGGGGCGTCACCGAGCCCCAGGCCACCTTCAGCGCCTGCTTTGGTGCGCCCTTCATGGCCCAACTGCCCAGCGTCTACGCCAATCTGCTCGGCAAGAAGATCGAGGAGCACAACGTCAACTGTTGGCTGGTCAACACCGGCTGGACGGGCGGTCCCTACGGCGTCGGCGAGCGCATGAAGATCGCCTATACCCGGGCCATGGTCAACGCGGCGCTGGATGGTGAGCTCAACGACGTTGCCTTCGTGGAGGATCCCGTCTTCGGCGTGCAGATCCCGACCAGCGTGCCCGGCGTACCGGACGAGGTGCTCCAGCCGCGCAATACGTGGGATGATCAAGCCGCATACGATGCGCAGGCGGCCAAGCTGGCCAAAATGTTCCAGGAGAACTTCAAGCAGTTTGAAGCCAACGTCACCGACGAGATCAAGGCCGCCGGCCCCAAGGCCTAGCGGGCCTGGCCAAACTGGCGGCCGCACGGGATCATTGGTTTCAACCTTGCCCGTTTAGTTCCCACGTCCCGTGCGAACTGGACGCAGCAACCATGATCGCGTAGTGCCTTGATTTTGGTTCGTTCGTCAATCGGGACATTTTCGACAAGCCCTTCGCCAGCGTGCGGCGTCCACTGCCGATGGCGAAGGGCTTTCGCCTTCAACCCGCCGCACCCAGACCTGTCAGTGCACCCGAGGAGGCAGCTTATGACCCAAGTCGTACAGCACCACGCCCCCGCCTTTTCCAAGACCGCCGCGCGCGATCTGATCGCACTGCTTTACGATATCCGTGGCGAGCTTCGGCCGCTGCCCAGCGAGCGCGACCAGAATTTCGCCTGCTTCACTGCGTCAGGCGAAGCCTACGTGCTGAAGATCGCCAACGGCGCCGAGGATGAGACCATGCTCCGGTGCCAGAATGAGGCCATGAACCGGGTGGCTCGGGCAACCGGCAAGGCGCCGACCGTCGTATCGACTGCCGATGGCCGGATGATCGCAGGGGTTGACGGTCCGGACGGCCGGCGCCATTTCGTGCGTCTGGTCACGTACCTCCCCGGCAACCCCTTGGCCTCGGTCCGCCCCCAGTCCGCCGAACTGCTGGAGGGCGTGGGGCAATTGCTGGGGCAGGTCGCCGGCGCGTTGGCGGGTTTTGACGACCCCGCCTTGCACCGTGACTTCGACTGGGATCTGCGCAACGGATCGCGCATCGTCGCAGAATATGAGTCACTGCTGTCCCCGGAGCGACAGCGGGTCGCTGCCCGCTTCCTGGCGCGCTTCATGCAAGAAGCTGCGCCCCGGCTGGCCGAGCTGCGCACCGGTGTCATTCATGGCGACGGCAATGACTATAATATTCTGGTGAAACGCGAAGGCTGGCGCATGACACCGGGCGGTCTGATTGACTTCGGCGATATGGTCCATTCGTGGATTGCCGGGGAAGCGGCTATTGCGGCTGCTTATGCCATGCTCGACAAGGCCGATCCGTTGACGGCCGCCGCGGCTGTGGCGCGCGGTTTTCATGCCGCCTATCCCCTGACTGAGCCGGAAGCGGAGTTGCTCTACGACCTGATCCTGCTCCGGCTGACGATGAGCATGGTCATGGCCGCACGCCAGCAGGCCGCCGCGCCCGATAACGACTATCTGGGTATCTCTCAAGCGCCCGTCTGGCGCTTGCTCCAGCAACTCGAGAAGCTGCCGCCCGGCCTGGCCCGGGCTCAACTGCGGCAGGCCTGCGGCTTTGCGCCCGCGCCCGCCCACGGCCGGGTGGCCACGTGGCTGGCCGGCCGCCTGGATGCGCTCCATCCGGTCGTGGATGGCGACCTGCGAACGCCGGACCAGCTCGTGCTGGACCTCAGCGTTGCCAGCCCTCTCTTTGCGGTCCATCCGGCCACCCTCACGCCTGGGGCCCTGGACAACCTGATTCGCCAAGAGATGGCGATGCACGGCAAAACGACGGCCATTGGTCGCTATGACGAAGCGCGTCTTTTGTACAGTGCGGATGCCTTTGCAGATGCCACCGATGAACTGCCCGAGCGACGTACTGTCCACCTGGGAATCGACCTCTTTCAGCCGCCCGGTTCGCCGGTTTACGCGCCCCTGGCCGGGACGGTGCACAGCGTGGCCGACAACGGCGACCGGCAGGATTACGGGCCGACGCTGATTCTCGCCCACGAAACCGACGACGGCACGCCATTCTACACGCTCTACGGCCATTTGAGCCGAACCTCACTGTCGGGATTGACTCCAGGACAGCCCATCGCTGGCGGAGCGAAAATCGGCTGCATCGGCGCAATGGAAGAGAATGGCGGCTGGCCGCCCCATCTCCACCTTCAGTTGATGGTGGACCTGCTGGGGCTGGACGGGGATTTCCCGGGCGTGGCCGCGCCGCGCAACCGCGCACTCTGGAAGGCGTTGTGTCCCGATCCGAATTTGTTGCTGGGCATTCCGGCCCAATGCTTTCCGCGGGCGGAACGTGCGCCTGAAGAGATTCTCCGCGCACGCCGGGCGCAGCTAGGCCGAAATCTGAGCATCTCCTACCGCAAGCCGGTCAAGATCGTTCGGGGTTGGCGCCAGTATCTCTACGATCATGAAGGCCGCGCCTATTTGGACGGCGTCAACAATGTCAGCCATGTGGGGCATGGCCATCCCCGCGTGGTGGGTGCAGGGCAGCGCCAGATGCAGGTGCTCAACACGAATACGCGCTACCTTCACGAAAACATCGTTGCCTATGCCGAGCGTCTTCTGGGCCTCTTTCCCGATCCCCTAAACGTCGTCTTCTTCGTTTGCAGCGGCAGTGAAGCCAACGAACTGGCCCTCAGATTGGCGCGCACCTATACCGGCCGGCGTGACATCATCAATCTGGACGCAGCCTACCACGGCAACACCCAAGCCCTGGTCGACATCAGCCCCTACAAGCATGCCGGACCCGGCGGCCAAGGCGCGCCTGGCTGGGCCCATACAGCGCTCATGCCCGATCCTTACCGCGGACGCTACCGGGGGTACGGCGCGGACGCCGGTGTCGCCTATGCGGCCGATGTCAAACGCCTGATAGACGAAGGGCGCGAAACCGGTCACAAAGTGGCCGCGTTTATCGCCGAATCGGTCCTGGGGTGCGGTGGGCAAATTGTCCTGCCGGACAACTACCTGGCCGCCGCCTATGACCATGTGCGATCGGCCGGCGGCATCACCATTGCTGATGAGGTGCAGGTAGGCTTTGGTCGGGTGGGCAGCCATTTTTGGGGCTTCGAGACCCAGGGCGTTGTGCCCGATATCGTAACCCTCGGCAAGCCCATCGGCAACGGTCATCCGCTGGGCGCGGTGGTCACCACATCGGCCATTGCCGACGTCTTTGCCAACGGCATGGAGTACTTCAATACCTTTGGCGGAAATCCGGTCTCATGCGCGATCGGTATGGCCGTGCTGGACGTGATTGAGGAAGAAACGCTCCAGGCCCATGCTGCCGAGGTGGGCCGGGCATTCTTGGCCGGCTTGGCGGCCCTCCAGCGCGAGCACGCGCTGATCGTTGATGTGCGGGGATTGGGCCTCTTTGTGGGCGTTGAACTGGTCCTGGACCGGGAAACCCTGGAGCCGGCGGGCGAACACGCCTCCTACATCGCCAACCGCATGCGCGATCACGGCATCTTCATCAGCACCGATGGCCCGCTGCACAACGTTCTCAAGCTCAAGCCGCCCATGCCCTTTTCGCAAACCGATGCCGACCGGGTGTTGGAAATACTTGGCAACATTTTGCGTGAAGACGCACTGCGCGTCGATCATTAAAAATTAACAATTATCTATTTTCGATTAATTATTTAAAATGCCTAATCAAAAATAGATAATTTTTAATGACTAATTAACCCATGCGCCGATGCAGAAACTGCTGCTTGGACTCCACATTCAGATACGAATTTGTCTGCTTCTGATTCCCCAGCGTATCCATTGTCAGTGTGCCGTAGTCGTGACCGGGATAAATGACGGTATTGTCGGGCAGAACCATGAGCTTCCCGTGCAGACTTTCATACATGGCGTCTACGTCCGAGTCAGGCAGATCGCAACGCCCGCAGCCGTTGATAAAGAGCGTGTCGCCGGCAATCAAGTGATTGCGATGGAGAAAGCAGCTGCCGTCAGGGGAGTGCCCGGGAGTGGCGATGACCGTAAATTCGAGGTTTCCGACCGTCAGGGTGTCGCCATCGTCGAACTCGATGAGCGTCACGCCTTCAGGCCGCCACGCTCCGGGCATGCGCTGCGAAATGTATACCGGCACGCCCGTTTTCTTGACCAGATCGGCCACGCCTTCCGTGTGATCGTAATGACCGTGGGTGAGCCAGATGGCCTGCAGCTCCGCGCCATGGGTTTCCAACTGACTCAAGATTTCGTCTACATCCCAAGCCGGATCGACGACCACAGCTGCGTTGCTGCCCGTGTCGCCCAGCAGGTAGACGAAGTTGTCCATGTGGCCAAGCTGCATTTGTTTGACATAAAGATTTCCTGACTCTGGCATGATCGATCCCTTCCTGTGGCGGGGGGATTGGGGAAGCAACTTGTAATCTATCTCGCTGCGAATGTGCGAGAGATACTATAAACCTAGAGAGGCCGCCGCGCAAGTGATTCAATGGAACGCAAATCGGGCGGATTGGTCGGATGGACACGGATTTTCATGTATGAAGGTCTGGAGAAATTCAATCAACCCGTGCGGTGTTCGTTCCCTTTCCAACTCATCATAAGGGGAGAATGATGGAATATTTACACACAATGATCCGCGTGCTGGATCTGGATGCCGCTCTCGATTTCTGGTGCAACAAGTTAGGCCTGAAGGAACTGCGTCGCTGGGACAGCGAGCAGGGGCGCTATACGCTGGTATTTATTGCGCCGAGTGAGGACGAAAAACCCATCGAGTTGACCTACAACTGGGATGAGACGGAGCCGTATCCGACCGGCCGCTTCTTCGGCCATGTGGCTTTTTCCGTCGACAACATCTATGAGACCTGCGCCGGCTTGCAGGCCGCGGGCGTGACCATCAACCGCCCGCCCCGGGACGGCCGCATGGCTTTTGTAAAATCGCCAGACGGCCAATCGGTCGAGCTGCTGCAAAAAGGCGACCCCCTGCCCATCGAAGAACCGTGGGCCAGCATGCCGAACGAGGGCAGCTGGTAGATTTCGCCACCAACGGCCTGAAGTTAACCTGGCTCTCGCTCCCTGAGCCTACTCTAGCGTTCGCTCCCTGAGCCTGTCGAGGGGAATTGGCCTTCGACAGGCTTAACTCACGGGAGCTTGGCTTGGATAAAGACGCGCCAGGGCGCGATCCACTGGATCGAGCCCTGGCGCGTTTGCTATCTATCTTGTTTGCAGGACTATGCCAGCGCCGCCAGCACCCGGTCCGGCGTCATGGGCAGTTGGCGCAAACGCACGCCGCTCAGATCGGCCACAGCATTGGCAATAGCCGCGGCAATGGGTCCGATGGGCGGCTCGCCCACGCCTCGCGGCACGCCGTCACCCGCTTCCAGCAGCACGCTTTCCACATGGGGGGCGCCCTGCATGGTCAAGAGCGGATAGTTATTAAAGTTGACGATGTCTACCTGCCCGTCCTTGACGCGCATCTCCTCAATCAGGGCCGAGCCGATGCCCCACATGATATTGCCCTCGATCTGGGCTTTGGCGCCATCCGGGTTGATGGTCAGGCCACAATCCATGGCGGCGTAGACGTCATGCACGCGGATCTGACCGCTGCTCTCGTCGACGGATACCTCGGCCACCTGGGCCACGATCGTATCCACATCGGTGCAAAAAGCCAGCCCCCGGCCCCG
>CAYZLP010000246.1:1980-7138 GCA_964478635.1 uncultured Caldilineaceae bacterium | reverse complement strand
TCCGCTACGCCGTGCGCCCGGAAGTCGAGTTGCTGCTCGATTTGCCTGAGGAAGGCGGGCGGCTGAGCCTGGAGCTTGTGGGTCCGGCAGAGCAGGCGCAATTATCTCTGAACGGTCGGGCACTGGACACGGTTCGCCTGGCCGAAAACGGCATAACCGTTCTCGAATTGGAGATTCCGTCCGGCGTGGCCGATCGCCTGGTCGATCGCCTCAAAATTGGATTCAGCGGCGAGGGCGCGCCGCCCGCTGCGCTTGTCCAGCCGCCGGCGGGCGACGGTTGGCCGATCGGCGCCAGCGGCGCAAGACTTGCTTCGGACAGCTCGCTCGTGGTGCGCAGCGCCGGCGCAGATGTGGGAAACTTCGCCCAAATCTTCCTAAACGGACGGGATCTGGCGGCCGGGGCCAATGTCTCCAGCGCGCGGGGCTACCACCTGGCGGCGCTGGATCCAGCCGGCGATCCGCTGGCACTGGCCATCTTCGACACCCATGCCGATCCTGGGGCCGCCACCGAATTGGCGGCATGGGTCGACCAGTGGCCTGCCGGGACCGTGATCGCCGGCGCGGTGGCCGATGAGGCGAGTTTGCAGCTGAATGACGCTGCGGTGGAGGCGCTGGCGCGTCTTGGCCTCACGGGGGATCTGCGCGGGCGTTTCCGCGGCTCCCATGCCTTCATCGGCGTCGCGGGCGCGGCGCCGGGCAGCGTGCCGGAGTCACTCGGCCTGCTTGCGCCCGCGGAGGTTGCCGTGGGGGCCACGGTGACGGGTCCGGCCGCATACGGCGGCATCGGCATGATCCAATTTACGCCACGCCCATCGCGCGGGCAAGGTCAAGAGCAGCACGGCGTGGGAGGATACGGCACTCCCGCTACCGACCCGGTACCGGAGTCGGTCGCTGCGGTCGGTAATAGGGATTGCTTGACTGATCGGGCTGCCTGGGCTGGGGTACAGACGGTGCATAGGAGGGGAGCGCCGGCGTATATGAACGCGAGACCCTGGACTGGGGCGTCGCTTCGGTCGTGCGCACCACACCTGGAATGCTGAGCACCTGGCCTGCATAGATCACGTTGGAGGAAAGCCCGTTGCACTGGCGGATAGCCCGGGACGAGGTGCCGGCCCGTCGGGCAATGGCCGCCAGCGTATCCCCGCGCTTGACCCGGTAGTAGGAAACCCCACAATTGGAGCTCTGTTCCACGGGCGCGAATCCGCTTTCACTTCCTCTGAACTCCCCTGTCTCATGCCCCAACACGGCAGTTGCACGACCGGTAAATCCGAACATGGCCGCAATAGCCACGAGGAACATGGACGTACAGAGCAGGGTTAGGCGAACTGGATGCAGCATACGTTTAGGAGCAGACATTGAAGTGCCTCGATGAAAGTAGCGGTGTATCGATTGTCGTGAGTCAGTACGTCATCGTACTCTTCGCGCAAGGGTTTGCAGTAAGGCGCATCCATTGGCGGAGATTCAGTACACCGGGCGGGGCCGCCCGGCGACTGGTAATGCCAATGTTTGGGAAGATGGAGAAGGAACCTCCAACCGGGCCGGAGCGTTTTCTCTGCGCATCAACGATTCATTTATGGCTTCTTCATTCTACATCAGAGTTTAAGGCGCAAATATTACAATAAGCATTACGCCGCGCTTTTGCCACCTCATCGTTCCTTGCATCAATGCCTTTCATCACACTTTCAAATTGTTGCGGCACTGGGTATTTTGTTTTCGAACTGGAACCGGCTGTTGGGCATGAGGTCATCATGCTTTTTGGTTGGGCGGCGGCCAATTTGGGGTGCTCGGGCAGTTGGATTTGATATGTATTGACAATAATGGAAATAATGCTATACTATGTAAACAATAAAAACTTATCGGCACAAAATTATCTGGATTTGCAATCAAAAATGGCAACATGCCGTTCTGGAAAGCCGGAGCCTGAAGGCAATATAGCATAGCACGAATAAATGGCTGATCCTGCACCCCCTCAGCCCGAACCGGATACGATGGGCGTACGCTGCAAATACGCAACTACATTGCGGCGTAAATGCTTCGCCGCTACTGAGAACTAGCGCCACGGCGGAAGTTTGGCTTCTCTAGCACTGGCAGAAACTGTCGAACCAGTTCCGCCGGGATTCACGACAGATCGAGGCGAACCATCGTTGAATCGTTTGTCAGTGTATCGCTTGAGGGGCGAACCGTATGGCGTCAATTCGAAAATTGTACGAGCAAGCTTCGGGGACACCATTGCACCAGCGGCGAAAGCCGGACCTCCCGTCACATCCCCAAAATCAACCCCATCATTGTTCCAGCTACAGCTTCGGCCATAGTCTGACGCTGATTTTCAGTGTGCTTTTGACCCTATGGCTTGCGGGCCCGGCCCATGCCCAATCCGCGCCCCGATCCCAATGGCGTGTCTTCCGAGAGGAGGATGGCGTGATTTCGAGCGATGTCCTTTCCCTTGTCGCAATGGATGACGCGATTTGGATGGGCAGTGACCGGGGCATCAGCCGCTACGATGGCACATGGACCAATTACTATCACGCCCTGTATGAGACGAATGAATCTGTTGCGCGGTCGGCCATTGAGAGTGGCTATGTCGTCGCCCTGGCTCCGGGTCATGCCGCCGAAACGCTCTGGGCAGGCAGCACGAATGGCCAGGTTGCGCTGTGGGATGGCGTGGAATGGCGCCCGCTATTGACGCTGCCCGCAACGGTCTCTACCCTTGCCGAAGCGGGCTCCGTGCTTCACATCGGTACGGCCGACGGTCTCTGGCAATATTCCCTCGAGACATCACAGTACGAGCAGCTTCCGGGTTTGTCGGACATCGGGATCAACGCCCTTCAAGCAACCGATGCGGGCATATGGATCGCAGCCGATGACGGTTTGTGGCTGCTGACCGCAGATGAGCTGACAGCCGTTAATCTACCCAAAGCATTGGGGAGTCAACAGATCAATGCCTTGTGGTTTGATGCCGGCGGAATCCTTTGGCTGGGGACGGAGGAAGGGGTCATCTGGTTCGACACCATCCGCAACGAGTGGTCGCAAGACTTGCTGCCGGTGACGGATGTTCAGGGCGCGTCATATCCCATCTTGGTGCTGGCCGGAGATGACGCGGGCTCGGTCTGGGCCGGCGCAAGCGGCGCCGGCGCGCGTAAATTCATCGACTACGGTCTGATCACGATCGATGTCGCCCGCACCAGTGGTGGCGGCCTAACAACGCCCTTCGTGTTTGACGTAGCCATCGATCGGGACGGCTCCGTCTGGTTTGCAACGCCTGTTGGCCTCTTCCAATATCAGGAACGAATCTGGCTTACCGACTTTCAAGATCAAGACGGTGTGCGGCCCGAGATCAACGAAATCAATGAATTGCTGGTCGACCAGGACAATGCTTTGTGGATCGCGACCGCCGGCGCCGGCATTCGTCGCAAAATTCCCAGCCCCGTGGGGTACATGGAAGACATCTTCACCCATGAGGCCGGCGGTCTTCCCGATGATGCCGTCCTTGCCTTGGAGGAAGATATCAACGGCGACATTTGGGCCGGAACCCGCCGGGGGCTGGCCCGCTGGCGCGATGACGCTTGGGAACTCTTTGCCGCAAACGGTGAACTGCCGTCCGCCGTTGTGACGACGCTGCTCACCGACCAGTCTGGCATCTGGATTGGCACAGAGGGCGGACTGGCGCGCTATGATATGCAGGATAATGAGCTCAGGGTAATCCCCGAAATGGACGGTCACTTCGTCCAGGCCCTGGCCCTGGATTCCCAGCAACAGCTTTGGGTCGGTACGCATGAGGACGGGGTCTGGATCCAGAAGCGCGATGGCAGTTGGCTCCACGATATCTATGACAGCGACACAGCCCAGAGCTTTCCCGGCAGCGGCGTCGTCGCCAATGGGCTAATCAGCGATCCCAGCTTGTCGGGTCGCATGTGGGCCATTGTCGACGGAGGCGGTCTCGTCTACTGGAACGGCGAGGGTTGGTTTGATGGTGATCCGGATGGCAGGCTGCCTGACGGGTTGCTCTATCGCATCTATGCCGACGAGCGCAGCCACAGCTTGTGGGTCGGAACGGAGGCCGGCGTCGCCCGTTTCGATGGCCTTACCTGGGGCGGACTCAACATTGAAGACGGGCTTCAGGGAACTGCCATCTATGCCATTGCTCAAGATAAGGACGGTCACTACTGGTTTGGTGGCCCGGACGGGTTGTCGCGCTATTGGCCCGAGAACTCACCGCCGTGGATTCGGGTTGATGCGATTCCCACCAGAGAATTGACGGACGGCATGCCTACGCTCGTCCGTGCAGAGCCGGCAGAACTCCAACTGAGTTACGGCGATCTTCAGACGCCTCAGGAACGGATTGATCTCTTCTATCGCACGAGTGAAAGCGGCCGCTGGCAGGAAGCCGCGGGTGGCGAAATCGTCTTGCAGCCCATGGAACTGGGGGCCGGTTCCGTGGAGATTTTTGCCCGGGATCTCTCCTTCAATTATTCGCCGATCGCCACGGAGCGATTCTTTGTTGCGCCACCACCGCGAACCGTGAACGTGCCGATCCTGGGCGAGGTCGACGAAGGCATCCTTTGGACCTTGGTCTTGCTGGGCGCAACCGCGCTGCTGGGTTTCAGCTATGTCAGTTACGAAATCGTCCAAAACCGGCGCCGGGCCATCGATGCGGTACAGCGCGGCTATAATCCCTATGTCAGTGGCAAGCCCGTGCGCGACGCCGATATGTTCTTTGGGCGCCACGAATTGGTGCAGCGCATCGTCGATACGCTGCACAACAACAGCATCATGATCTACGGCGAACGGCGTATCGGCAAGACGACCCTCCTTTACCAGTTGTCGACCCTTCTTTCCAGCGTCGACGATCCGGAATACTGGTTCCTGCCGGCCTACGTTGACCTGGAGGGAACCAAAGAAGATGACTTCTTTCATTACCTCATGGAAGAAATCGTCCATGCGCTTGAGCGACTACCGAACGCAGAAACGTATCTTGCGGAAAGTGTTCGATTGCTGCGCGTCCACGCAACCAAATCCGATGCCTACCGGGATCGGGACTTCAGCAGTGACATTCGGCTCCTCATCGATGGGTTGGGGGAATACGGCGCAGCCCAGCATCCCGGTAAGCGTCTGCGCCTCATCCTCTTGATGGACGAAATGGATGTCTTGAGCGGCTACG
>CAYZLP010000246.1:0-1880 GCA_964478635.1 uncultured Caldilineaceae bacterium | reverse complement strand
AAGCGTCTGCGCCTCATCCTCTTGATGGACGAAATGGATGTCTTGAGCGGCTACGACCACGTGATTCAGCAGCAATTGCGGCGGATTTTCATGCGTGACTTCTCGTCAACCCTGGGGGCCGTCGTCGCCGGCATCCAAATTAGCAAGGAGTGGGACCGGGTGGAGAGCCCCTGGTATAACCTGTTCAACGAGATCAAGGTCGAGCCTTTTGAGCGCGAGGCCGCGCTCAGCCTGCTGCAGGATCCGGTGAAGGATATCTATGCGTTTGATCCGGCGGCAATCGAGTACATTCTTGAGCAGAGCAGCGGGCGGCCCTTCCGCATCCAGCAATACGCATTGGAATCGGTCAATCAGATGCTGGCTGACGGTCGACGCAAGATCACGCTGGACGATGTGGAAGCCGCGCATGCGCGCATCCAAAGCCACGATCTTGCTCAAGACGAGCAGAACGACAGGCGGACGGACGAGCGTGATGGCGTTCCGAATGGCGGTGAGACCGCGCCACAGCACGCAGCAGACCCTCCGAATGGGCAGGACGCGCCGGATGCTGAAAATGAAGCCAGTCCCGTCTCGGCGGCCGTGCCGGCGGCCATTTCCGCATCACCGACAGATAAGGCAGCCACGTTATGAGAGTCCCCTATGTCGTCGGTCGTTGGGTCCGAGGTCCCCAGCACTACGGCCGGCAGCGCCTCATCCATTATCTGCTTAACGTGCCGGACAGCGCACTCTGGCTTGTGGGCACGCGGCGGATGGGCAAGACTTCACTACTACGCCAGCTGGAATTACAGGCCGAGCAGCCGGGAAGTACCCTGGTTCCCCTCTTCTGGGATCTGCAAGGCTGCGATACGCCTGCGGCAATTTTGGATGAACTGCAGTATGCATTCGAGGATGTGTACTTCCGCTTCAAGCCGTATGGTGTCACCGTAGACGATCTCAATACGGGTGATGCCGTCGATGTTCTGCGCCGTGTCGCCCGGCGACTGGCCGAACACGACCGCCGCCTCTTTCTGCTCATTGATGAGGGCGAAGCCCTCATCAGCCTGGCCGAAGATGCGCCGAACTGGCTTGCCCGGCTGCGCAAAGTCTTTCAGGATGACCGGCAACGCACGGTGCTCACATCTACCAAGTTGCTCTCCCGGCTCAACGAGCTGACGGCCGATTGGCCGACCAGCCCCTTCCTCTTCGGTTTCAGCATGGCGAATCTGTGGAGCCTGGATCCGTACTCTGCCCGGGAACTGATCCTGCAGGCCCAAAGCGAAACGCCGTTGCATGTCCCCCAAGAGCTGACCGACCAGATCCTGCAGGCTACGAATCGCCATCCCTATTTGATCCAGTATCTCTGCCAGCGACTCTTCCTGGGGGATGACGGCGGGCAGGCGTTGCTGCGCCCGATTCAAGACGAAGACCTAACGCCGGACCATCTCCTGGCTGGCTTTTTTCAGATCGATTTTCAACATCTTTCCCTCGTGGAGCGACGGATCCTGCTGGCGATCGTACGCGCCTCGATTTTGGAGGAGCGAGAGTTGTTGGCGACTTTGGCCGACGTTGCGCCCATGCGTGTGCGGACCTTCCTTTACGGCATGCACAAACTGGGCTATCTGCGCGAGGTCGAAGGCAATTGGACCGTCGGCAATGAGTTCCTGCGCCGCTGGCTGCAGCAAAATATCGAGGCCCTGGCCGAACAGCGAGAATCGGCCGTAACCTCCTCGCGTGTCGAAGAACTCCTTGCCCGGGGTGTCGTCATGGAAGTCTCCGCGCTGAATCAGGAGATCGAACAACTGCAGCGCGATCTAGCCGATTTGGAGCGAAAACGACGGCTGGCCAACGGGGCGGTGACCCCCGAACTCTTGCGAGAAATCGAATTTCTGCACCGCGCCCTC
>CAYZLP010000245.1:0-7161 GCA_964478635.1 uncultured Caldilineaceae bacterium | reverse complement strand
TCTTCGGCCATCATGCTGTGGATGGCGTGACCGAGTTCGTGGGCCAGGGTCGCCACGTCCCGCACCTTGCCCGTGTAGTTCATCAGCACCCAGGGCGTCATGCTCGGCAAAACGGTAGAGCAGAAGGCGCCGCCCCGCTTGCCTTTGCGCACTTCGCTGTCGATATGGTTCTGGTCGAAGACCCGGGCCGCATGCCGGGCCACTTGCGGTTCGAAATCCGCAAAGGTATCCAGTACCATGTTGACCGCATCGCTGTAGTCGATGGTCACGTCCGACTCTGCCAGGGGCGCGTAGATGTCGTAGCGGCGCAATTTGTCCCGGCCCAGCCAACCGGCCTTGAGGGTGAAATAACGTTGGAAGACATCGACATTCCGACGCGCAACGTCCAGTAGCGCCTCCACCGCCTCATCCGGGATGTCGTTGGCCACGTTGCGCACGTTGACGGGCGAGGCAAAGTTGCGCAGCTTCACATTCTCATTCGCCCAGTCCCGCACGCGGTTGGCGTAGATCTGGGCCAGAATGTTGGCTTCCTTTTCATAGACCCGGTAGAGCTCCTGATAGGCGGCCGCACGCAGGTCAGCGCGCGGGCCTTGGACAAAGCTCATGAGCGCGTCCCGGGTCAGGGTCTGCTCTTCGCCATCCACATCGAGCGTAAACTCCAGGCGATTGGTGAGCATGGAATAGACGGTGATGAGGGCGTCGATGCCGTTGGCATCCTTGGTGTTGATGATCTGCTCCGACTTCTCATCAAGCGTATAGGGCGTCGTCCGGCGCAGATCTTCCAGGAAATGACGGTAGTCGGTCAGGGCCTCGCCCCGGGGCAGGAGCCGATCGGCCGCGTCATCGTCCAATCCCTTCCACCAGAGGCTGAAAAAGAGCACCCGGTTCTGGGCCTCGGTTCCGGCCTGTTGAACCCGGTTGAGCATGTTCAGCGCCTCACCCGACTGGGTATCCTCGGAGAAGGCAAGACTTGCGTGGGCGTAGGGGATATAGATCTCCTCCACCAGGGCTTCGTACTCCTCGACGATATCGAGGAATGCCTCAGGATCCATGTCGGCATCCAGTTCCCCGCGCCGGGCCTCAAACGCCTGTACCCGGGCCTCCAGCGCGGCCAGTTTGGCATCCAGCGCCTCCCCGACCGGCTCGCTCAACAACTCCGACAGATCCCAGCCGGAGAGCGCGTATTCTTTGGTGATTGTCGTCATGTGATTCCTCACGCCGCGGCCATGCGCCGCAGCACAGTGTGCAAAATGCCGCCATTCTTGTAGTAGTTCACTTCGACGGGCGTATCGATGCGGCTGATGACCTGGAACTCCTTGGCGTTGCCCTGGTTGTCGGTGGCGCGCACCGTATATTCCTGGCCCGGGGCCATGTCGTCGCTCAGCCCGATGATGTCGTAGGTCTCGAAGCCCGAAAGATCCAGGCCCTGGACATTCTGACCGGCCTTGAACTGGAGCGGGAGGACGCCCATGCCGACCAGGTTGGAGCGGTGAATGCGCTCGAAGCTCTCGGCAATGACGGCCTTGACGTTTTGCAGCTGGACGCCTTTGGCCGCCCAGTCACGGCTGGAGCCCGTACCGTATTCCTTACCCGCCAAAACGATAAGGGGCGTGCCGTCCTCCGTATAGCGCTCGGCCGCATCCCAGATGGCCAATTGCTTCATCTCGGGAATGTAGACTGTATAGCCGCCCTCGACGCCGTCCAGCATCTGGTTCTTGATGCGGATGTTGGCAAAGGTGCCCCGCATCATGACCTCGTGGTTGCCGCGCCGGCTGCCGTAGCTGTTCCATTCGGAGCGCTCGACCCCGTGGGATTCCAGATAGCGCGCGGCCGGACTGCCCGGGGCAATCGAACCGGCTGGGCTGATGTGATCCGTCGTCGTGCTGTCGGGCATGACGGCCAGAACCCGCGCGCCCACAATCGGCTGAACCGGCGGCGCGTCCGGCGTGAGATCCTGGAAAAAGGGCGGTTCCTGGACGTAGGTGCTGGCCGGATTCCAGTTGTAGAGTTCGCCGCCCGCAACAGGGATCTCATTCCACTCTTCGTTGCCGTCGAACACATTGCCGTACTGCTCCCGGAAGATGCCCGGGTTGAGGCTGCGGCGAATCTCGCGCTGAATCTCTTCCTGGCTCGGCCAGACGTCGGCCAGATAGACCGGCTGATCGTTGGGATCGTGGCCCAGGGGCTCGGTCGTCAGGTCAATGTCCATGGTGCCGGCGATCGCATAGGCCACCACCAAGGGCGGCGAAGCCAGGAAGTTGGCCCGCACGTCCGGGCTGATGCGCCCTTCGAAATTGCGGTTGCCGCTGAGCACGGAGACCGCCACCAGGTCAGCCTCATGAATGGCTTTGCTGATGTGGGATGGCAGGGGGCCGCTGTTGCCGATGCAGGTGGTGCAGCCGTAGCCGACCGTGTGGAAGCGCAAGGCTTCCAGGTAGGGAATCAGGCCGCTGGCCTCGAGGTACTTGGTCACCACGGTGGAGCCGGGCGCCAGGCTGGTCTTGACCCAGGGCTTCACGTCGAGCCCGGCCTCCACCGCCTTCTTGGCCAGGAGACCGGCGCCGATCATGACGCTGGGATTGCTGGTGTTCGTGCAGGAGGTGATGGCCGCAATGACCACCGAACCGTGTTTGAGGGTGTACTCCTTGCCACCGTGGGCAACGACGATCTCTTTGCCGAGTTCCTCTTTCTCCAGCCCCAGTCCCTTGGGTCCCACGGGCGCGGCAAGAATCTTGTGCCAGGCCGCCTTGGTCTCATCCAGATCGATGCGGTCCTGGGGGCGCTTGGGGCCGGCCAGGGCGGGCTTGACCGTGCTCATGTCCAGCTCAAGCGTATCGATGAAGACCGGCTCGGCCATATCGTCGGTGCGGAAGAGGCCCTGCTCCTTGCAGTAGCGCTCGACCAGTTCCACCTGGGCTTCGTCGCGTCCGGTGCCGATGAGATAGCGAAGCGTCTCCTCGTCTACTGGGAAGAAGCCCATGGTCGCGCCGTACTCGGGCGACATGTTGGCGATGGTGGCCCGGTCGGGCAGGCTCAGCTTGGAGACGCCGGGGCCGTAGAATTCGACGAACTTGCCGACCACGCCCTTGGCCCGCAGCATCTCGGTGACGCGCAGCACCAGGTCAGTGGCCGTAGCGCCGTCGGGCAGCGCGCCCGTCAGCTTGAAGCCGATGACTTCGGGCATGAGCATGTAGATGGGCTGACCCAGCATGACGGCCTCGGCCTCGATGCCGCCCACGCCCCAACCGACCACGCCCAGACCGTCGATCATGGTGGTGTGGCTGTCCGTGCCGACGAGCGAATCGGGGTAGGCCACCATTTGGCCGTTGCCATTCTCGGGCGTCAGCTGGACGGCATTGGCCAGATATTCCAGATTGACCTGATGGACGATGCCGGTGGCCGGCGGGACGACCCGGAAATTGTCGAAGGCTTCCTGGCCCCACTTGAGGAACTCATAGCGTTCCTGGTTGCGCTCGAACTCGCGCTCGGCGTTGTAGAAAAAGGCGAAACGGCTGCCGAAGCGGTCAATCTGCACGCTGTGGTCGATGACCAGATCGACGGGCACTTGCGGATTGACCTTCTGGGGATCGCCGCCCATGCGGGCCATGGCGCTGCGCAGGGCCGCCAAGTCGACCACGCTGGGCACGCCCGTGAAATCCTGGAGGATTACACGCGCCGGCTTGAAGGGAATCTCTACCTTGCCGGCCGTTTCGGGTCCCCATTGGGCGATGGTTTCTACATTTTCCTTGGTAATCTCAAAGCCGTCGGCCTGGCGCAGTGCGGCTTCCAGCAAGACCTTGATCGAAAAGGGCAGGCGTGAGACCGCGCCAATTCCCTGGGTTTCCAGTGCGGAAATGCGGTAGATTACGGCCTCGCCGCTGCCTGTATCAAAGGTATCGCGGGCGTTGAAAAAGTCTTGTCCTGCCATCATCTATCCTTTCGCTGCGTTCCGAATCGGCGGTATTAGGAGAAAGTTATTGGTCCACGCCAAGAAGATGAGCCTATCATACCAGCTTTTCGGCCGGAGACTCAAAAAACGGGGAGATATGGGGACATTTGGCAGGAGTCAGTACCGGTATTCTTCCCGAACGGGACTGAAAATATCGATCGCGACGCACCCCTCCGGGCCGGCCACGCCGCTATGCTCCACGTCACCGGGAATGAGGTACATGTCGCCGGGGCCGAGAAGACGCGTTTCACCGGCGATGGTGAGGGTCAGTTCGCCGGAGAGGATGACGCCGCCCTGTTCGTGGGGATGGCTGTGTGCGGGCAGCACCGCGCCTGCGTCGAGGTCGGCCCGGGAAAGAAGCATTTGGTCGCCCCAGAAGGTGCGCATCTCGATACCCGGGACGATGGGACGGCGCTCACGGTTGGCGAGGTCGAAGAAGGGCATGGCGGCTCTCCAATGGTGGAACCGATCCCCGATCGGGCACATCACCTGGGAAGTCTTCCCGGAAGTCCGCCCATTCAGCACATGGACCGGTTGGCTACAGGCAAATCCTGCCCATAACTATACAACCGCAGCCTCAGCCTGTCGAAGGCGCATAAACCACCCGACTCCCATTTCCGCAGCCTGAGCCTGTCGAAGGCGGCGCATGTCATACAGTTGGATGAGCGCCGCCTTCGACAGGCTCAGGCTACGAGGTTTGGAAGGCTCAGGCATCGTGGTTTGACGGGCTGAGGCTTCGCGGTTTGGCAGGTCCAGGCGGAAAGAATAGAAAGCCCCAGGTCTGGATTGCCGCGTCCTATCGGTTCACAATCGGCATGAAGACCCGCTCATCCATATTCTCCGGAATGGGGATGGGGGTCGGCGTGGGGTTCGCACCCGGCACCGTACCGCCCGGATCGGGGACCGGCGGGGTCTCGACGGGATCGTCGCCGTAGTTGGGCTCCATGTCATTGCCCCGCACGATGCCCAGGGGCGCATAGCCGCCGTATCCGGGAAAGACGATGCCCAGGTTTGGGTTGCCGAAGCGCCGGATCATGACTTCGCTCAGCACGCGCCGGTAGTCGGTCGTGATCTCCAGGTCGCGCCGGTCATAGAGCTGCTCGGGCCCCAAACCGGGCCAATCGCCATGGATGCGGCCGCCATTGACCGGACCACCCAGGACGAACATGACGTTGCCGTGCCCGTGATCCGTGCCCCGGCTGGCGTTCTCGCGGAAGCTGCGCCCAAACTCGCTCATGACCACCACGGTCAGCCGGCGCGAGTGGTCCGTGCCGCCGGAATTACTCAGGTCGGTCATGAGGGCATTGAGGCCTTGGGCCAATTCGCCCACCCGGTCGCCGAAATAGCCGGTGCCCCCATCGCCCTGGTACTCGTGGGTGTCCCAGCCGCCCAGGTCGATGGTCGCGGCGCGCAGGCCGAGCTGCATCTTGATGATCTGGGCCACGGTCTGAAGCCCCCGCCCGAATCCGCCGCCCGGATAGTTGGCGCCGTTTTCGGGTGTGTATTCTCCAGGGTTGGCATACTCGACCACGTCGACGGCATTCAGGGTCTGAACGCCCGCAGCATGGAGCCACGTGTCGCCGATGTAGAGATCGCGCAGGGCCTGGCGCTGCTGATCTTGATAGCGCCAATGGCCGCTAAAAGTGAAGTCGTCTGGAGTCGTCAGGCCAATGGTTTCCCGGCTGCCGCGCAGGGAGGTAGGCTGAAGATTGCCCGAGGCCATGACGGGAATGATGACCTCGTCGGGCATGCTCGACAGGGTCTCCAGATGGCGGGTCAGCCAGCCGGTAGTCGTACTCTTGCTGCCGGGCGTGCCCAGTTCCATGTACTGCATGGCGTCGAAATGGCTACGCGTGTCGCTGGTCAAGCCGGCCGCGTGGACGATGGCCAGCTTATTGGCCTGGTACAGATCGAGCAGGGGCGCGGCCTGGGGATGGAGACCGAAGCGATCGTTCAGCCGCAGCAAGCCATTCTCTCCGCCGGCGGGAATCGCCAGACGTTCCCGGTTCGCCTCGTAGAAGCCCCGGTCCGGTCCGTCCATGGGCGCAACTACGCTGAGCCCATCCATCCCGCCGCGCAGGAAGACGGTCAGCAAGATATCGTGATTCGGTTCGTCGTTCGGGCTGCCAAAAGCCGTGAAGGTTAAGCCACCGGTAAAAGCTGCAATCGCAGCCGAACAGCCGACCATGAAGCCGCGGCGTGTGGGTTTGAACATCGGGATGCTCCTTTTTTGGTTAGCGCCAGAGGAAGGACGGGGCCATCATCAGGAGAGCCACCATGTAGCGGGTGCGCTCTTCGATATCCTCCGGAGGGAGATCGAAGTCGGGATTGCGTCCTTGGGCCATGAAGGCCACCATGGGGCCTCGCTCTTCCGTCGGCAGAGCCCGGCCCAGCAGGCGCTGGCTCCAGAAATCGACGATCTGGTTGGGCGTGCGGCGATCGCCGGGCATCTCTCGTTCGATGGGCAGACGGAAATCATCGACATTCGGACCGTCGTCATAGCGCCAATCGACGAGCCAGTTGCAGTGCTTCCAGCGCTGGAGCATGGGCATGGTGCCGGTCCACGCTTCGCGGTGGTCGGGGTAGCCGTCGGGCGGCCGCCACTGGAAGAGGGGCTGCCCCATGCGTCCATTGTTCCAGAAGAAGGCATCGCTCAGTTCGATCTCGGCACTGCAGCCGCGCAGCACCGACGCCGCATATTCGAACGGCCGCTTGACCTTCTCTCCCCACGTGGTGCGGAATTCTTCGGAAAGCAAGATAGTGCGCACCACCCGCTTGAGCTGGTCCGGCGCATTGCGTTGCGCGTAAAAAACGTCAGCCGCCGCCTGGACGACGCTTTCCGGCGGCTCGTCGCTAATCAGGCGCCGGCAGAGCTTGCGCGCGATGTGGCGGGCCGTGCCGGGATGGTTGGCCAGCAGATCCAGCACGATCTCGCCGTCTTGCTGACCGAGAAAATCGCCGATGGACGTATTGAGCACGATCTTTTCATAGCGGCTGTGGTCGTTTTCCTGGAAGAAGAATTGCCCCGTATCCCAGTTGACGGTCCAGCCGGTGAAGCACTCGGTAGCTTGATAGACATCTTTGTCGATATAGCCGACGGGCCGCCCTTCCTCATCCAAGGGCACATCGTTCCGATTCTGCACGACGCCGAGATAGTTCTCCGCGCCCATGGTGTGGAGTTCGAAGAGTTCCCGGGCGAAATTCTCGTTGGG
>CAYZLP010000244.1:0-7170 GCA_964478635.1 uncultured Caldilineaceae bacterium | reverse complement strand
TAATCTGGCAATACCGTAGGTGCGGTTTCCAACCGCACGGGCTCCATCTAACTCTGGGGTTCCTGGAGGATCGTGCGGTTGGAAACCGCACCTACCATTACCGGAATATTCTCCCAATCATCGGGTTGCCGGACCTACGAAAACCATGGTCATGTACTGCACTCAGTTTAGCGTGAGCAATCTGCAATGCAGTCCAGCGCCGGCGTAACAGGCAACGGCATCAGCGAATCCTCCCGGCCCGGCTACGTCGTGCCGGTGACTGTCACCCTGGTCCGGGAACGGCTCCAGGCCCTTGATGCGTTATAATCTGCTCAAAGACTGTGATTTTGGTTAGTGCAGGTTACGATGCATCGCTGGATTCTTGGTACGCTCATCGTTGGAATGTTCGCCCTCGCCGGCTGTAACCGGACCCCGCGCTCGGATCCGGCCCTGGTGGATCTGGCCGTGCGTGCGACGGTCCATGCAGTCCCCAGCGCCACGCCGCGCATCATTGAAGTCACGCGCGTCGTGGAAGTCACCCGAGTCGTCGAGGTGACGCGTCTGGTTGAGGTAACGCCAACGCCCCAGCCCACGGCCACGCCAACGGCCGAGCCCAGCCCGGCGCCGGAAGCGAACTTGAACGCGGCCGCGGCGCTCACGTCGGCAGTTGCCGACGCGGCGCCCGCAGCCCCACCCGCCCCAGTGCCAGCCGCCAAGGAAGAACAAGCCGCACGGAGCGCAGTTCCGGACGCCGCCTGTCCGGTCGAATCCGCCCGTACCTTCGCCCTCATTCCGGTTGATGGGGGAGGAGCCGACCATCCGCCCGCCCAACACGGCGATCTGAATCTGGCGCTCCGTAGCTATATCCCCACATCCGCCGAACTGACTATCGTCGACATCAACGGCCCGACAGACAGCGATCCGCCCCAACTGGCCGGAATCTTTGCCGACGGGCGCACCCCGGCATTTGTCAGCGCCTATCGCGTACACGACTGGGAATGGTCCTGCAGCGATCGGGGCTGCCAAGGGGAACCCCTTGCCCACAAAGAGGTGACGCTGCTGGGCATGGCCGCTCAGCCCGGCGAACCGATCAGCATACCCAGCCGCGGCGCCCAGATCTACGCGGGTGACTTCAAAGCGCTGGTTCTTTATGCCGATGAGCGCAGGATCACCCTAAATTACACCCGGGAAGACAGCGTTGCCAACGGCTATGCGATTCATCTGGAGATGATTTGCGTTGATCCGAATCTGCTGGCCCTCTACCGGCAAGCCGATGCGGCGGGACGGGGTGAGTTGCCGGCCCTGCGCAACGGCGAGACGCTCGGCACGGCCCCGACAGGCGAAGTCGCGGTAAGCGTACGCGACCGGGGAACGTTCTTTGATCCTCGCTCGCGCAAAGACTGGTGGCGGGGGCGGTAGGGCCGATAAACCGCCCTGTCAACCTGTCTATGTCAACCAAACCGGGGCTATGTCAACTCGGTCGCTTGAGAGTAGGCAAGGCGTCGGTTTTTGGACCGGCGCGTACGAAATCAGACGTAGGATAATGGACCAGCCCTTGTAGCACGGACGTACTGACAAATTTTCCTACTGTGCTATTCTGCATTGTGCAACGCACGCTTCACCGAAGCCACCTTCGTGCAGAATTTAGCTTGACGATTAGAGAAAGGGAATCCTATGCTTATCGTCGTAGGTATCTGGCTGGGGCTTAGTGCGTTTTCCTTCCTGCTGGTCATCAGCAGCTGCAGTGCGGCCGGCCGCGCGGATGAGATTTGCCAGCGCAAAGCCGTTCCTCCCCAGCAACCGCCTGCAGACCCCGAACCCCGGCGGCTTCAGCTACGTCATCGCTATCAGACGGCGCCGGCGCCCGCAAAGTTGTCGTATCGACGCCCACCGCGGCGCATTCTGCCGGGCTGAAAGGGACGGTCGAAAACCGGCCCACCAACCTGCTAACACCTGGTACTCCCTCCCATACCCATGCGAAAAGCGTCGCCCCGTGCGGCGCTTTTCGCTGCCATGCGCCAACGGTGCGGCCTGTCCGAAGATAGTGGGCGGCAGGCAGTAGCTTTGACCCACCTATGGGAAATTCAAAGCGCCGCCTTGTGTCCCGGAATGAATGCGTTATCTTGGAATGAACGGGAAAGTTATTCTTGCTTGGGAAGATGATTCTGGATATGGTGCCGCACGGCATAGGCCGCGGCTTCGGCCCGGGAGGCCAAATTCAGCTTGTTGAGAATGGAGCTCACATAGTTGCGTACGGTCTTCTCACTCAGAAAGACCTTGGTCGCAATCTCTTTGTTGGTCAACCCTTCGGTGATCAGGGCGAGGATGTTGATTTCCTGATCGGTCAGGGAGGCAAAGGTTTCGTCTTCAGCCCGGCGCGCGTTTTCCCGCACGCGCTGGAAAACCTGCTGCGTCACGGCCGGATCGAGCATAGAATCGCCCCGGCCCACTGTCTCAAGCGCCCGGACGAGATCCTCGCTGCCGATCTGTTTGAGCACATAGCCGGCGGCACCCGCGGCGATCGCATCGAAGAGCATCTCGTCATCGGCGTAGGAGGTCAGGATGATGACTTTCGTTTCCGGATGATTCTCGATGATCTCGCGGGTGGCTTCAATGCCGCTGCGGCCGGGCAAGCGAATATCCATCACCACGATATCCGGGTTGCAGTAGACGGTCTTCTCCAGAGCCTCTTGCGCATTGCTGGCCTCGCCTACAATCTCAAACTGATTGTAGCGCGTAAGTACGGACTTCAAACCTATCCGCACGACTTCATGATCATCCACCAGCAAAATTCGCAGCCGCATCGGTCCTCGCAACTCCGGTCCTGTTTTGCATGACGATTGGCGCCCCATCCGTTGAGCCGGCCGCAGGCGACCCAACATCGACGTGGCGCAACTGCCGCCGATTATTGTATCATACCCTTATGCAGCATGCGGAACAATTGCAGGCCATAACGGCAGCAACTGAAGCAGTGACCGCCGGCCTCGAACTGGGCGATGTCCTCCAACAAGTCGTGAATGCGAGTCGACGCCTCGTGCGGGCGCGCTATGCGGCCCTGGGCGTGCTCAATGAAGAAGGCGACCGGATCGAGCAGTTTATTACTTCGGGCATGGACGATGCGACCCGCCGGGAAATCGGGCCTTATCCCCAGGGTTTGGGCCTGCTGGGCCACATCATTCGCCACCGCCGCCCACTGCGGGTCGACGACATGCGCCAAGACGAGCGCGCCGCCGGCTTTCCCCCGCATCACCCGATCATGATATCGTTCCTGGGCGTTCCCATCGTCTCCAAAGATCGGGTCTTCGGCAATCTGTACCTGACAGACAAGGTGACGGAAGCTGCCGACATGGAGGAGGCGAAGGTCATTCCCTTCTCAGAAGAAGACCAAAGGCTGGTCGAGCTTTTCGCCCGCCAGGCGGCCATCGCCATCGAAAACGCATTGCTGCACCGCCAGCGTCGCCAGCTGGCCATCGCCCAAGAGCGGGAACGCTTCGCCATGGACCTGCACGACGGCATCATTCAGTCAATCTATGCTGTGGGTCTGACGCTGGACGAAAGCCGCTATCAACTGGAGCGGGATCAAGCAGTAGCCCGGGCCGGGATCGACGAGGCGATTGTGCGGCTCAACGATGTGATTGCCGACATCCGCAACTATATTCTCAATCTGCGCACCCGCCGCTTCGCCGGGCAAGACCTGGCCTCGGGACTGGAACTCCTGGTGCGCGAGGTGCGCGCCCATTCTTTCCTGAACGTACAGGTCCACATCGACCCTGCGGCCAGCGACCGCATTACGCCGGCACAGACAAGCGAAATTCTCCATATTGCCCAGGAAGCGCTCACCAACGTGCGCAAGCACGCCCGGGCTACCACAGTCCGCATTGAACTCCTCGCCCGGGACGCCCACGTCATGCTGCGGATCAGCGACAACGGCAGCGGCTTCGATCCGGCCGGTGGCGCCGACGATCAGGGTAACGGCCTCCACAACATGCGCGCCCGCGCGGCCAGCCTGAGCGGCCAGATCGACGTCCACTCCAACCCCCGAGACGGGACATCCGTCACCATTGCCGTCCCGGTTGCGCACGATCATTCCCAGGATTAACGGGATAGGTGTCACCGGCGCGCAGGGACGTTTGTCCCTGTCCTTCGTACCGTGGTGTCGCTATACTGGCCAGTAGTATCCTTCCGCATACGACTTGGCGGCCCCAACGCCATTGTTCATTTCAGGAGTGAGCCGTGACGCAACTGGCGATTGCAACCGAACATCTGACCTATGACTTTGGTTCCTGCCGCGCCGTGGACGACGTCTCGCTCCAGGTTCCGGAAGGGGTCGTCTACGGCCTATTGGGACCCAATGGCGCAGGCAAGACGACCATGCTGCGTCTGTTGTTGGGTTTGCTGGAGCCGACTTCCGGGCGGGCCGAGGTTCTGGGCATGGAAACGCGCCGCAACGGTGTAGAGATCCGCCAACGCGCCGGCGTGCTGCTGGAAGACGACAAGCTTTACGAAAACCTGACCGCGCTGGAGAATCTCGACTACTACGGGCGAGTCTGGCAGATGAGTCCCGAGGAACGCAGCGCGCGCAGCCGGGAACTCCTGCTCAACTTCGATCTCTGGGACCGGCGCGACGAGCAGGTTCACACGTGGAGTCGGGGCATGAAGAAGAAGCTCTCCCTTGCCCGGACGCTGCTCAATCGCCCGGCCCTGGTCTTCCTGGATGAACCAACCAGCGGGCTCGACCCGGTCGCCGCATCCAATCTGCATAATCAGTTGCTGAAGCTGGCCGCTCAGGAAGGCATGACCGTCTTCCTCACAACCCACAAGCTCAGCGAAGCCGAACGGCTCTGCGCCATGGTCGGCGTCATCCGCGACGGGCGGCTGCTGGCCGCCGGGCCCACGTCCGAGCTGCGCACTTTGGGCGGCGTGCCGTTACTCGAGATCAGCGGCGAAGGCTTCAGTGATGAAATCGTGGCCCTGCTGGCCCGCCGCCGGGAGGTCGCCGGCATTCAAGTTCTGCCCCATCGTCTGCTCATCGAGTTGGCCGATGCGGGGGCCCATTCTTCACCCTTGATCAGCCTGCTGGTCGAATCGGGCGCCGATGTGGAAGAAGTCCACCGCACCAATGCCAGCCTGGAGAGCGTCTTTGTCAGTCTGGTCCAGGAAGAACACAATGGAATGAGACCGGCCGTTCCGGCCTAATGAATCTTGACGGAACTCTTTTTAACTGGATCGCTTCCGGGGTCACAGCGCCCTTTCGCCTGCGCCGCTTGTATGCTCATCTCTCTCTGAACCTCCTTGCTCCGTGATTGCGCCGGCACCCTCCAAGGGTGACTGTGACCCCCTCTTTGCCTGATTCCACGCCACGCGACGATCGATTCCCCACATTTTAGACGTTTGACAAAGCATGCGGCGAGGTCTAGCATAGGCTTACCCACCATCCGTGCCGCGCGTCTTTCCGGGTTAATCCAAGGGGGATATGAGAAATGAGCGACTATATCAAAATTTGTGTCGATCAGGTGATTCCCGCCGACCGGCAGATCGAGGCCCAGGCCCTGGCCGAAGCCGAGAATCCACGCAATCTCGTGCTGCCCGGCGATCCCGCGCCCCTCTCCGGTGCGGTGGATACGCACAAGCTCTGGCGGCCCGGCCGCGTTTTGCGCGTATCCTTTCTAGACGGCATTGCCGCCGTCCAGCAGAAAGTGGCAGAGATTGCCCGGAAGTGGACCGAACACGCCAACATCGGTCTCGACTTTGGCGACTATCCCGATGCCGAAATTCGCATTTCGTTTCAACAACCGGGTTCCTGGTCCTATATCGGGATTGACGCCCTGCTGATCGAGGCGCCCAAGCCCACCATGAACTTCGGGTGGCTCACGCCCCAGACCAATGACGAAGAGTATTCCCGGGTGGTTCTGCATGAATTCGGCCACGCCCTGGGCATGATCCATGAACACCAGAACCCATCTAACGAAATCCCCTGGAACCGGCAAGCGGTCCTCGACTACTACATGGGACCGCCCAATTACTGGTCCAAATATCAGGTCGAGACCAACATTTTCCAGGCTTACGCCAAGGACCACACAAAGTACACGGACTTCGACCTGCTCTCGATCATGCGCTACCCCATTCCCCGGGAGCATCTCGCCGACCCGAATTGGGGCGCCGAACACAATGTTGAGTGGCAGAATTATCAGCTTTCGGAGACCGACAAGACCTTCATCGCCGAATGCTATCCGCCGGAACAATAGGTGCGATTTCTTGAGGATTGAAGAAATCTACCGGTAATCGTAGGTGCGGTTTCCAACCGCACGATCTTCGAGAAAGACCAAGGTCGATGTAGCCCGTGCGGTTTCCAACCGCACCTACGACATCGCCGGATGAATCTCGTAATTTTGAAGAAGTTCCCGCGCCTCGTCTGGGAAAGGCAACTATGGACTACGACGCGATGACTCTAGAGGAACTGCTTGCGCTCGAGCACGACCTGACCCTGACCGTACAGCGGTTGGAGCAACGCCCTTTTGACGAAGTAGAAACCGAACTACTTGCGGCGCAAGATGAACTCTACCAGGTGGAACAGGCCCGGATCAAGGCTGAAGAACGCGCCCGCCAGGAGGCGGAACAGGCAGCTGCGGCTGCCGCAGCCGCAGCCAGCGAAGCGGAAGCCAAAGGGGTCGAGCCGCCGCCCCAAACCGAGCGCCCCAGAAAGACCTTCCGGGGCGGGGAGTCCCATCAAAGCCTGTCCGGAGAGACGATTCACGGTTCAGTCGAAACCGCTTCCGAAGAGGAGGGACTGAGCTATACGATCAACCTGCCCCGGGTGCCGACGGGCATCTACAGCATTCTGGATGCGGAGGTCGATCCGCTTGTGACCTTCGTCCTGCGCTGGAATGCGCCGGCGCCCCAGAGGAGCAGCACCTTTCGCGGCGGCTCCGGCGGCAGCAGCTTCTTCAAGCAGGACGTCAAACGCTACCGGGTCACCTCGGAGATCCAGCACTACTCGACCAAATCGGTGGCCCTGATTAAGCTTCAACCGGGCGACGAAAAGACCGTGCGTCTACTGCCGACGCTGATCCACGAGCGGGTCAAGGACATCAACGAACTGACCCGCGCCACCATCGACATCACCATCGAGCGTCAGAAAGACCTGGAGTCGCCTGACTGGATACTGGAAGCCCAAGCCTCGGCCCCCATCTG
>CAYZLP010000243.1:0-7175 GCA_964478635.1 uncultured Caldilineaceae bacterium | reverse complement strand
TGCTTGACTTCGTTCAATACCAGGCTCGTCTGAATGCGGGCCAGGCCGGAGATGGGGGTTAGTTTTTCCACGAGAAAGCGCTCAAGCGCCTGCCGGTTGTGGGCCACGACTTTCAAGACGTAGTCAAATTCGCCCGTCACGTGATGGCATTCCAGCACTTCCGGCATCTCGAGCAACGTTGCTCGGATCCGTTCGATCTGCTCGCTGTTGTGAATCTCCAGCGAGACATTGACGAAGCAGATCATGTCATACCCGAGCTTCTCCGCATCCAGGAGCGCAACGTAGCGACGGATGTAGCCGCAGTCCTCCAGCCGTCGGATCCGGGCGTGGATCGCCGGCGGAGAGAGGTTCACGCGCCGCGCCAGTTCGGCATTCGTCACGCGGCCCTCAGTTTGGAGCGTTTCCAGGATGATCTTGTCAAGCTTGTCGAGCTGACCGTTCAATGATGATTCTAGCATTTCCGCAGTTCAGTTTCAATGGTTATTCAGGTCTAGCGATAATTTTTCGATGAATCAAATGCTGATATCATATACGACTTTTGAAGCATAATCTACTGTGCGTCCTTCGCCCATCCGCCGGTGAAGAATCGAAACCGGCTTGCTTCGCTGCAGTTGCCGTCGCTTGGGCTCAAGCCGGCAAGTTTGTCTTTACGCAAAAGAGAGGGTTACCCATCGCCGGTCATGTTTGTCCGGCGATGGGTGGAGGAAGGTGTGGGAGGATTCCCATGGAGAAAACCGAAGGAGAATGTTTCCAACAGTTATGAAGCCACGCTCCCCAGGTAACTTCATAACTGGCCACAGTATAGGCGATGGGTTGGGGAATTTCATTGTGCATGTTGCACAAAACCCTGCGTCGCTTTTGTGGAAAAAGTCACAAAGGTTCGCGGCAGGCGGCGCGAAATCTGTTCGGGTGTCCGGTTTGACGCACCGGACACTGGGTCGTATACTCGGAACTGTGCGACGCAGAGCAACCGCCGCAGCCATTTCACCAGATGATTGAAGCACGATAAGTGAGACTCAGCATGGCCGATCCACGCAACCCTGAAGTAATCTATCTCGACGGCGAACCCGTGTCGTTGGCCGAGACCTTGACGGAGCTGGAGCAACTGCGATCTCAGACGCGTGGCATCAAGCTTGCGGCCCGAAAAGCCCTTGACCGCCGCCGCCGGGAGCAGGAGTTGAAGCCCTATCAAGCCGAGTTGATCCGCATGCAGCGCTATCTGGAAGATCATCACAAGCGGATGATCATTCTCTTTGAAGGACGGGATGCGGCCGGCAAGGGCGGTACCATTCGCCGGGTTACGCGGTACATGAACGAGAAGCACTACCGCGTCGTGGCGCTGGGTAAGCCGACCGTCGAGCAGCGCACGCAGTGGTTCTTTCAGCGCTATGTGGAGCACTTCCCGACGGCCGGGGAGGTTTTACTGTTCGATCGGAGCTGGTACAATCGGGCCATGGTCGAACCGGTCTTTGGATTCTGCACGCCCGAGGAATACGAGCACTTCATGCGCGGCGTCGTCGGCTTCGAGCGCGATCTGGTGCGTCAGGGCACCGTCCTGATCAAACTCTATTTCAGCGTCACCAAGGAGGAACAGGCCCGGCGCTTCGAGCGACGCAAGACCGATCCGTTGCGTCAATGGAAGCTCTCCGAGGTCGATATGCAGGCCCAGGAGCGCTGGGATGACTTCACGAACATGAAGTATGAAATGTTGCGGCGCACCAGTACCATCGAATCTCCCTGGACGATAATTCGTTCGGACGACAAACAACTCGCCCGGCTCAACGCGATGAAGGTGATTCTGAACAGCGTTCCCCTGGAACGCCAGAACCTCGATCTGGATGTGAACGTGGACCCGGATATTGTGATTTCCGGCGCCCACGAACTAGAAATCATGCGTCGCCAACTAATCGAGGTCGGCAAGTTCGTCGTTTAGCCATGTCTTCCGCTCAGGCAAGCCCCCATCAAGCCGAACGGCCGGCAGGCCGCGCGGCCACAGATTCATCCGCTTCGTCAACGGCTTCTCTCGGGGTTGCGTTGCTCGGCATCCTCCTGCTGATCGCGCGCTATCTCTTCTTGGGCGCAGTCGTTCTTTCCGCCATCGTCTATTTGAGCTATCTCGGGCTGGAGATGGCAACCGGCGTGCCGCTGGGCGTCGCGGCCGGTTCCGCGCTGGAGCAGAGCCTGGCCTATGGGGCCCGCCTGCTCCAGGGCGACCTGGGCATGGGCACGGCTGCGACGTCGATCAACAACCCCGCACCGGTCACTTCCTATCTGTGGCCCGTCTTCTCGCGCAGCCTTGGTCTGCTAACCGTCTCGCTGCTGATGGCCACGGTTGTGGGGTTCGCCGTTGGTCTGCGCGCCGCCACCCGACCCAATGACAATCGCGCCCTGCCCCTGCTCCTGGCATCGATCGTCGGGGTCTCCATGCCGAGCTTTTTCGTGGCGCTCATTCTGCAATTGGCCATCATTCGCTTTACCCGGGCGACTGGCATCTCCCTGCTGCCCGTCGGCGGCTTCGGTTGGGATGATCACCTGGTCTTGCCTGCCCTGGTTCTGGCGGCCCGTCCGGTGGCCCAGATTACGCGCGTGACCTATCTGAGCGTACGCGATGCCCTGCGGGCCGACTACGTACGCACGGCGCGCAGCAAGGGCGTAGGCCGCAACCGGGTGATCTACGGCCACGCCGTGCGCAATGCAGCCGTGCCCATCTTGACGACGGTCGGTCTATCCCTGCGCTTTGCCCTGAGCAGCCTGCCCGTGGTCGAGCTCTTCTTCGGCTGGCCGGGCGCCGGCTTTGTGCTGCTCAAGTCCATTGCCGCCCAGGACTTTAACACGACCATCGCACTTCTTCTCTGCTTTGGCGCGCTCTTCATCGTCGTGAATCTCGCTTTGGAGTTGACCTACCGTCTGGTCGATCCCCGCCTGCGCGACCTCAATCGCAATCTGACCGCAGCCAATCGCCATACGGTCGGCATGGCCCTGCGCGAAATGGGCGCCGGTTTCAAGCGTCTCGTCGCTTATCTCATCGGTGACGACTGGTGGCGCGACCTGGAGCGGAACTTCAATCAGTGGAAGGCCGCCCTCCGTACGGGACGACAAGGAACCTCGGCCTCGGGTGGCCCAGCCCAGTCCGCCACGGAGAGTGTGCGCCGGACGGGCGTCTGGCGAAGCGGACTGCGGGGCAATCTGCCCCTCATATTGGGCTCAGCTATCGGCCTCACCCTATTGACAGTTATCCTGCTGGGACCGCAGCTGGCTCCTCACAGCCCGTTTACCACCCGGGGCCTGGAGTATGTGGACGGGGAATTTCTGATCCCTCCCTTCGAGCCTGATGTCGTTCACCCTTGGGGCACCGACGTGCTGGGTCGGGACATCATGAGCCTGGTCGTGACCGGCGCGCAGCAGACCCTGGCTTTAGTCGCCATGGTCGTAGGTGTGCGCATGGTCATCGGCATCTTGCTCGGGGCCCTGGCAGGTTGGTTTCACGGCAGCTGGCTTGATCGGGCCATTCAGATGGCGGCCGAGGTCTTGGCGGCCTTTCCAACGTTGCTCCTGGCCATGTTGGTGATTCTTTCGCTGGGCATCCGCGGCGGCATGCAGCCCTTCCTCATCGGCCTGAGCATCGTGGGCTGGGCTGAACTGATGCAGTACGTGCGCGGCGAAGTCATCACCCTGCGCCCGCGTCCCTTCGTCGAAAGCGCCATTTCCATCGGCGCGCGAGGGCCGCGGGTCGTCTGGCATCACGTCATGCCCAATCTGCTGCCGGCCCTCATTTCACTGGCGGCCCTGGAAATGGGCGCGGTGCTGATGCTGCTGGGCGAACTGGGCTTCATCGGCATCTTCATCGGGGGAGGCGCGTTCGCGGAGTTGCAGATCGACGGTCCCTCCTATCACTATTCGGATGTCCCCGAATGGGCTTCATTACTGGCCAATGTGCGGCTCTATGCCCGCACCTATCCGTGGACGGCCATCTATCCGGCCACGGCCTTTTTCCTGGCCATTCTCGGCTTCAATTTGCTGGGCGAGGGGCTGCGGCGCGTGGTGGAGGATGTGGGTGTTCAGTTCACCCGGATCTTCAATCGCTATAGCTTTGCCGCCATCGTGTTGCTGTTGGTGCTCTTCAGTCTGGTCCGGGCCAATCTCGGCGCAACTGCCTTTTATCGAGAAGAGGCCGGGCGTTTTGACGGTGCGGCTGCCTTCGAAGAGGCGGCCGCGCTCTCCCAGCCGGCATGGTCGGGCCGGGCCCTGGGCAGCGCTGGGTTGCCGGATGCCGCCCAGGCCATCGCCGATCAGTTTCAGGCGCTGGGCCTGCAGCGGGCCGGCGAAGATGGCGGCTACTTCGTGTCGGCCGATCGGGAATTCACTCAGCTCACCGGCCTCCCGACCTTCACCCTTAGCGACGGCCGCGCGGCCCCGGTCCACGGCACGGACTACGCGGTCTTTCCCGGTCACTACCGTGGACTCGGCGCCGCAGAAGGGCCGGTTCATTTTCTGGCAGCCGGGTATCTGGGCAACCAGGGCCGGGGTGGGACATCGCTCCTACCCCGAGCAATTCGCAACCTGGACTATAGCGGCCAGGTGCTCCTCGTGCTCTCGGCGGAGGATGCCTTGCGCTTTTCGCGTCTGCCCTACGGCGGCATGCTCGTCGTGACCGACGATCCGGCACTGCTGGCCAAGCGCTACACGCTTTCGGCCCGGGAGCCGGTGGTGACCAGCTTTGGCGGCCAGGCGACCGGTCAGGAAGCGCCTGTCCTCTGGATTTCCGAAGAGATGGCGGATCGACTGCTCGCCGACAGCGGGCGTTCGGTTGCCGAGTTGCGGCGGACGGCGGACGCGCTGGTTCCCGATGAGGTGCTGACCTTTGCAGCCGGCGCATCCGTGGCACTGAATGTTCCGGGAGAGGTGCGAAGGGGCGTCCCCACCGCCCACGTCATCGGTCACTTGCCCGCGGTCCAGGGCCAGAATTTGGGGGAAAACGTGATCGTCGTCATGGCTCAGTATGACGCGCCGCCCCTGGGTCCCGAGGGCATCTACCCCGCGGCCAATGACAATGCCAGCGGCATTGCGCTCATGTTCGAGATCATCCGCACGCTCCAGGAGACCGAGTACCGGCCCTACAAGACCTTTCTCTTTGTGGCTTACAGCGGCGAGGGGACCGAAGACGGCGTGCCCGCCTATCCGCCCGATATCGAAAAGCTGACCACGGCGCGTTCGTCGTTTGAAGGCAACCTGCAGTTGGAAGCCGTGGTCGATCTACGGGGCGTGGGGGCAGGGGAGGGAAATCAACTGGCCATTGAAGCCAGCGGCAGCCTGCGCCTGGCCGAACTCTTTGAAGAGAGCGCCCGCCTGGTCAACGTGCCGGCGACGCGCACGGGCGAACCGGTCGATATCAGCATCGTCTTCGATCGCTCCCAGACTCGTCGCGGCGGCCAGGATGCACCGCAGGTGGGCATCCGCTGGGAAGGCTGGGATCATACCGCCCGCACCGCAGCAGACGGGGTGGACGCCCTGGACGACACGAAGCTCGCAGCCGCGGGCAAGGCCGTCACGCTGGCGTTGATGGTGTTGGGGCGGGAGGATGGGTATTGAGGATTGAACGGAACGCTGGGAGATCATGAGACTGGCGCCGTAGACTGGGAAGAGGTGCTGATTGTGTGGAGGTAGGGACGATCAGGCCGCTCCCCGATCCCCGTGGGCGAATCGCATAATCTCAGTTCAAAGAGCCTGCATGTCCAACAAACCTGCTGTCAGACTCTATAATCTACCCTACGTCCTCCTCGTCCTGACCGTGCTGTTCTGGTCGGGGAATTTTATTCTGGGGCGGGCCATGCGCGCGGATGTGCCGCCGGTGGCCCTGGCGTTTTGGCGCTGGACGGGCGCTTCGGCGATCGTCATGATCTTTGCGCAGCCCCATCTGCGCCGGGATTGGCCGGTCCTCAGGCGCAATTGGGGCATTGTGCTGCTGCTGGCTTTCCTGGGCGTTGCGACCTTCAACACTCTGGTCTATACGGGCTTGCAGTGGACCATCGCCATCAATGCCTTCTTGCTCCAATCACTCATGCCCGTGCTGATCGTCTTGCTCTCGTTCTTAATCTTTCAGGAACGCATCACATTCCAGCAGGGTCTCGGCATCTTCGTCTCCTTGACGGGCGCGGCCCTCATCATCATTCAGGGCGATCCCGCACTGCTGCGCTCACTTGCATTCAACCGCGGCGATTTGCTGGTCTTTGTCGCAGTGGTGCTCTACGCCGGCTATTCGGTCATGCTGCGCAAGCGACCGGCGCTGCATCCGCTATCATTTCTGGCCGCGACCTTCGTCTTGGGCGCGTTGATGATCTTGCCCCTCTATCTGCACGAGCACTTCAACGTACGATCGCTGACGCTGACCGGGCCGGCGCTGCTGACGCTGGCATATGTCATGGTCTTTCCGTCGATTCTCTCCTATCTCTTCTTCAACAGGGGCGTTGAGTTGGTGGGGGCCAATCGCGCCGGGCTCTTCATGCATCTTATGCCCGTCTTCGGCAGCATTCTGGCCGTCATCTTTCTGGGCGAGCGTTTTCGCTGGTATCACGGCGTGGGGATCGGACTGATTGCCGCCGGCATCTGGCTGGCGACCCGGCGACGGTGATGACGTTACGTGCGGCCCCTTGATTTGGTTGGCGGCCACAATGGCGTATAATTCTGCGCACGGTTCCGTTCCTTGTATACCGCCGGATATCTCATGTCGATCTATCCGTTGCCACCGCCCGCCCATCAGATAGATGCCGCCAAGGGCGCCCCGCTGCGTCGTCCCTTCGGACTGAAGGCCATCATCGCGCTCCTCATTCTACAGGTGCTCGTCAGCCTGATTCTTATTCTGGGTTTTTTCGTCAACAGCCAGGCCATGATCGAATCGATCCAAAGCGATCCGGAACTCTTCGTGGAGCTGCCGATTTCCATTATCACGGCCGCGCTGCTGCTCGTGCCGCGCCTGCTGGCGGCCATCGGTCTGTGGCGCCTCCGCCGCTGGGGGTGGGTGCTAAACATGGTGCTGATTTCGTATGCAATGGTCTACGACGTAATCCTCTATTTCAGGGGAACGCCCCATTACTTCCCCATGTTGGTCAACGTCGTAATGGTCTTCTATCTCAATCAGAAGGACGTGCAAAGCCTGTTTGAGCAAACGGATACGTTTG
>CAYZLP010000242.1:0-7186 GCA_964478635.1 uncultured Caldilineaceae bacterium | reverse complement strand
TGTAGATCGTGCACGCCGTCCCGACGCAGGGCCAGATTGTAGAGAGCAGGCTCATGCCATCCCAGGTAGATAACGAGATAGAGAAACCAGTCAGTGCTCGGCTTCGTCAAAAAGACAAGCCCGCGCCGAAACCATGAATCGGCCATAAACAGACTGGCCACGGCCATTCGCAACCGCGGCGGCAGGCCCCAAAGGCCGATGGGAAACGGATTGCCCAACCAGATCAGGGGCACGGCAATCATCATGGTCAGCAGATGCTGAATCATGTGCATAAAAAACAGCTGGCCGCCCAATACGTCAATCGGGGACATGAGCGACGTCATCAGCACAAGGATGCCGATCCAGTAGGAAGTCAGACGCCAATAATTGGCCAGATTGGAGTGCCCGTGCCGCCGGCGACGAACATTCAGCCAGCCCGCGGTATAGATCGCCGCCAGAAGGCCGAGAGGGATGAGAATTTCAAGGCGCCACTCCCATTGTGAGAATAGCGCCTGAAGCAACGGATGCATATCATTCATTTCGCCGCCAAGGGCGGCAACAAACCGGTCAGACGCCGGACACGTTTCGGTCTAGCCGGACTGTAGGCCAATAGACCGCGGAACAAACCGGATACGGCGGATTGAAAGGGATTATCTACAAAAACCCACCTAATCACTCGACAGGCTCACGACATACAGAGCGACGTAAATGCCTCGACAGAAATCCGGCCAGGCTACCGCTCATGGCAGCAGTAAGCGGATCTCTGTCGCGATTCATTAATGAACCGCATGACCGATAAGGTAGAGGGCCGGATAGAAAAAGATCCAGACCACGTCCACGAAGTGCCAGTAGATGGCGCATGATTCGACGCCCCAGTGGCGCTCGCTGGAATAGCTGCCCTTGCGGCCGAGATTCCAGACAATGGCGATGAAAGCCAGGCCCGTGATGACGTGCAGGGCATGCATGCCGGTCATGGCGAAGACGACGGCGCCGTAAACATCCTGGCCGGGCGTCAGGTGCCCTTCGTAGATGGCGGGGAAGAGACCCCACTCGAAGACCATGACGCCGATCAGGAAGATCGAACCCAGGATGAAGGTTGAGACCAGACCGCCCAGAAAGACGCGCCGGTCATCATTCTCGATGCCCTTCTCCGCCAGATTCATGGACAAGGAACTGAGCAGCAGTACGGAGGTCACGATAAGACCGACCGCCTGATCGAGCTCCGGCCGCGTGTTGCCCCACAGATAAAAGCGGGTTGCCAGCAGGCCGCCGAACAAAAATGCTTCGGAAATGAAGAAGAGCCACAGACCCAGGCGGTTCATCCGCAGCTGTGTGCGATAGGTTTCGGCCGCAGAGGTTATGCTTGCCATCGTCTAGTGCTCCTCCTCCGTCTTCCAGAGACGCTGTACGTGCATGTAGTAATTCACGACCAGGACCGCCTTGAACAGGGCGATCAGCATCAGAATCACCAAACTGTTGAATTCCACTGCCACGAAGTACTCGGCCACCGTGAGCACGGCCAGAAAGAGCGCAATCATGACGCTCTGGCGGTAGGCAGCGCCCCGGTTCTGATTCTTGTCACTCATGATTATGACTCCTCGATAAGTGCAGATTCGACGCCCGACATGATTGCGCCGGGCGTCGACAAAGGCCAAAGGCGCTAGTCGTCACCTGCGGCAGCCATGGTTACGTAGGTAGAACCGGGCAGACCGTAATCATAGGGCTCGCCGACGACCTGGATGGGGCTGGCAAAGCTATGCTCCGGCACCGGCGAGGGAATCTGCCACTCGGGCGAACGGGAATCCCACGGGTTGTTGCCGGCCAGGGCGCCCATTTCGGCGCTGTTCAGCAAGTTGTAGATCATCAGCAAAATCGAGAACGCGATGAGGAAGGCCGAAATCGTCACAACCGTCTGGCCGATCTCGACTGCGCTCAGCCCGTTGGCCGTGATGCCGCCCAGGGTCGGGTCGTAGTCGGCGATCCGCCGGCGCATGCCCATGACGCCGACCGACATCTGGCCGATGCTCATCATCCAGAAAGCGGGCGTCATGATCCAGAAGTGCAGCTTGCCCAGGGTTTCGCTGTACATACGGCCCGTTACCTTGGGATACCAGAAATAGATGGCCGCCAGGAAGGGGAAGACAAAGCCGCCAAAGATGGTGGCATGGAAGTGGCCCACCACGAAGTAGCTGTCGTGGAGGAAAAGGTCCGACGTGACGAGAGCCAGGGGCGGACCGCTCAGGCCGCCGATCAGGAAGACCGAGATCGCGCCCAGGGCAAAGAGCATGGGTGTCGGGAAGGTCAGTTTGCCTCCCCATAGCGTGCCCAGCCAGCTGAAGAATTTGACCCCCGTCGGCACGGCCACCAGCAGCGTCGCCACCATGAAGGGCACGCGCAGCGAGTTGGCATAGCCTGAGGTGAACATATGATGACCCCAGACCAGGAAACCCACCAGCGCGATGGCCAGGCTGGACAGGGCAATCCAGCGATAACCGAAGAGCGGTTTGCGGGAGAAGACGGGCAAAATCTCGCTAATCACGCCGAGCCCAGGCAGGACCCATACATAGACGGCCGGGTGGGAATAGAACCAGAAAAGGTGCTGGTAGAGAATGGGCGAGCCGCCGCCATCCGGGTTAAAGAAAGGCATGCCCAGCGTGCGCTCGAAAGAGAGCATCAGGAAAGCCTGGGCGATGAACTGGGTGGCAGTCAACTGAATCAAGCTGGCGGCCAAGACGGCCCAGCAGAAGATCGGCATGCGGAAGAGGCTCATGCCCTTGGGTCGCATCATCAACATGGTTGCTATCAAGTTGAGCGAACCAAGAATTGACGAGAAGCCCAGGAGGAAGACCGCCAGGAAGACGAACTGGAAGCCCGGTTCACCCCGGGTGCTCAGCAGCGGATAGAGGGTCCAGCCGGCATCCCAGCCGTAGTACAGGCTGGAAACGAGCCAAACGATTGCCGGAACATTGATCCAGAAAGCGAAGGCGTTCAGCCGCGGGAAGGCCATATCCTCGGCGCCGATCATGAGCGGAACCAGATAGTTGGCCATGCCGCCGATGCCGATGAAGATAGCAAAGAGGGCCGCCCAGCCATGCATCCCCAGGAAGGTGTTGTACTGATTGGCGTTCAGGAACTGGAAGCCGGAGCGGGTCAATTCCGTGCGGAAAATGACCGCAAAGGCGCCGCCCATCATCAGCATGAAGATGGCGGTTACCGTATACTGAATGCCGATCACCTTGTGGTTGTAGTCGACGCCAAAATAGCGGGTCCAGGCCGGTTGCCCCTCGGGCGGGCCGTGGTGCATGGGCGTCTCGATCCCGACCATCCACTTGAACCAGTCGGTCATGGAACCGACGCCGATCAGAAAGCCCATAGAGCCAAAAATGATGGCGGTCACCCAGACGGGCTCGGCCGACCAGGCCGGCATCCCCAACATCAGGCGGAAGGCCACGGCGACAACTATACCGATTATCGTCCCCACAAACTGGCCGATAAAGCCACGGATAATCCCCAGGGACATCAATGACATAGTCTGCTCTCCTTCGCACACTCAGCGCATTGCGAAAATTGCATGACAGTAAAAGAAGGTTCGAACGTCACAAAAACGTAGACCGACGAATTAGATCGCATGCCACCCAAGGGCTCACTCACCCGCGGCTTCAGCCACGGCATCGCTCAGGCCGGCCGTCTGCTCTGCCATCCAGGCATCATACTCGTCCTGGGGCAGCACCCGCACATCGGCCAACATACTCCAATGGCTCAGGCCGCAGAGTTCGGCGCAGCGCAGCTTGTAGTCGCCGGCAATGGTCGGCGTGAAGCGCAATGTCGTCGTCTGCCCCGGCAGAACGTCCTGCTTGACCCGCATTTCCACAATCCAGAAGTTGTGGTTCACGTCCTTGGAGGTCATCTCCATGCGGGCCGGGCGGTCGACCGGCAAGACCAGTTCGGGGCTAATGAAGCCTTCGGGATAGGTAAAGGTCCACCCCCACTGGAAACCCTCGACATTGACGACCACTTCGTTCTCCTGGGCTCTGGTGATATCGGCCAGCGACACGATCCCGATATAGCCAAAGAGAACAACGAGCAGCAGCGGAACTACGGTCCAAACGATCTCCAGCGTGGTGTTGCCTTCGAAGTGCTCGCCCTCACCGGTTTCGTCCTTACGCCGCCGGAAGACGAAGACGGCATAAAGCATGAAGACGACCACCAGCGAAAAGAGAAAGGCAATGGCCATCAGCACCCATTGGAAGACCTGATCGACGGTTACCGCCTGGGTCGACGCCTGAATCGGCATGGGCAGGGCGCTATCCAGCAACCAGAACATTAGGACCGTGCCGATTAGCACCAAGACGGTCACAATAATAAAGTGCCGCTTATCCGTGGATGATCGACGCATGTTTTGAACTGCTCCTCGTGAAAATCTAATTCAATATTGGATGGTCAATAGCTAATCGCCAGTGTCAAAACGCCAGACTCGTGGTCGCAGCGCACTGCCATGCCGCCCGGAACCTATCCATCAAGAAACTCGGCCACAAATCCGCCGGGTACAGGAAAGGCGGCACCGGGAGAGAGGCTTTATGTTACGCCCAAAAAGATTGCGCATCAGGGAGGTGACAGACTGTGCCACGTACGCAGCGACGCAAGCGCCAACACAATAGTCATCAAGATTGGCAGTGCCGTCCAAAACAACTCACGCGGCAAGGTCAACTGAAAGGCGTCGGCAGCTGTCCGGCTTGATTGCCCCGAGCGGAAGAGCCCGGCCGTGGCAAAGAGCAACCAGAATTGCAGCGCGAGGAAAACCGCCACGCCAAAAATCAAAAGACGCTGAAAAAACGGATTCAGCGCTTCAGAAAACGAGAGGAGTGGCAGAGCCACCATCGATTCGGGCAAATAGCTCAACACGAGCCACAACAGCGTGCCCAGAAGTAGACCATATACGAGAAGTTTGCGCAAAACAGAATCTCTTATGTGCTTGAACCGGTCACAACTGCGGGGCGATTGTAGCAGAGTTCACAATGGCTTGTCAAACGTATGGGGAGAAAATGTGCAATTGGCGCCGAGGAGCTTCACCGCCGAATTTATCTAGAACGATTCTAGATAAATTTGACAACAGGGCACGTCTGTGGGACAATCAGACCATAGATTAGAATGGTTCCAAACTAAAAGGCTCCATATGTCCCAAGAAGAACGCTTTCTCAACGGCCTGCGCCAAGCAGGAATGCGGATTACGGCCCAACGACGGGCAATCTGCGCCTATCTCGCCGCGACGGCCAGCCATCCGACCCCTTACGAAGTCTATCAAGCAGTGGCCGATAGCCATCCGGGGATCAGCCGGGCGACGGTCTACAACACGCTCAACACCCTGCAACAACTCGGGCTCATCGTCGAAATCAGTTTCGGTTCGGAGCACACCCACTACGATACCGATGCGGAGCCCCATATCAACGTCATCTGCCTGCGCTGCCACACAATACAGGACTATTACGGCGATGTGAGCCTGGACCGGCTATATGAGGATGTGCAGCATTCCTTCGACTTCCAGCCTGTTGCGGCCAAGATCGATGTAGTGGGCTTCTGTCCCAGCTGCCGGGCCCAACGTCGGGCCGAAATCGTCGCCCAGTGGAGCGAACGCCACCCGAGAACTACTCAAGCATCCGCTGAAGAAGCACACAGCGGTCATGCAGTTACCCATCCCCACGAGGACCAATCATTATGACGACTAAATCGCTTGAACCCATGGCCTCATCTGCGGCCAAACCGGCCGAAACTCGCTACTCGCTCAATATCTTCGAGCTGTGGCGCACGAATACGGAATTGTTGCTGGCGGCCATCACGCTGATCGCCCTGTTGCTCGGCTGGATCGGCGGCAGCCTGACCGGCGCACTGCCCGCGTGGGCGGTCACGGCTTCGGCAGTCATCGCCTATGTGGCCGGCGGTTATTCCGGCCTCATGGGCGCGATCGAAGAGGCCCGGGAAGGGCGCCTCGACATCGACTTCCTCATGATCACCGCCGCTTTGGGCGCCGCCCTGATCGGTGAATGGGAGGAAGGCGCACTGCTGCTTTTCCTCTTCACCTTGAGCGGCGCACTGGAAGAATTTGCCATGGACCGGACCCGGGCCGCCATCGCAGCTCTGGCCGATCTGCGCCCCGACACGGCTACCGTATTGCGGGACGGCATGGAAATTACCCTGCCCGTGGACGACCTGGAACCGGGCGCCATCGTGCTGGTACGGCCGGGCGAGCGGCTGCCGATTGATGGCCTGGTCACCAAAGGGTCGACCAGCATCGATCAAAGCCCCATCACGGGCGAGAGCGTGCCGGTCCTTAAAAGCATCGACGATCAGGTCTTTGCCGGCACCATCAACGGCAGCGGCGCGATCGAAGTGGTGGTCACCACGCCCGCCGGCGAAAGCACCCTGAGCAAGATCATCACGCTGGTGGAAGAAGCCCAAGAAGACACGACGCCGACCCAACAGTTCATCGACCGCTTCAGCCAGCCATACACCTATGTGGTCATCGGCGCAACGCTCCTGGCCATGTTGCTGCCCTGGCTCTTTTCCAATGAGCCGTTCAATGACACGCTCTATCGGGCCATGACCTTGCTGGTTGTGGCCAGCCCCTGCGCCCTGATCATCAGCACGCCGGCCAGCGTGCTCAGCGCAATCGCGGCCGCGGCCCGGGGCGGCGTGCTCTTCAAGGGCGGCGCCTATATCGAAAAGATGGCCGATATCGATGCCATCGCCTTCGACAAGACGGGCACCCTTACCGTGGGGCGCCCCGTCGTGACCAACGTGCATCCGCTGACGGGCCACACGGTCGAGGATCTGCTTCGCTTGGCCGGCAGCACGGAGACCCTCAGCGAACACCACATGGGGCGCGCCATCGTCGAGGAAGCCGAGGCCCGCGGCATTGAGCTCGAAGAGCCGGTGGATTTTCTGGCGATTGCGGGCCATGGCGTGCAGGCCAAATTTGACCGCGGGGATCACGTCGAGACCGTCTATATCGGCAATGAGCGACTCTATATGAGTGAGAACATGGATTTCTCGCCGGCCTGGCGCGTTGCCGACATGATGATGCGGCAATTCTCCCCCTATGAGCTGAACCCGGGCAACCGCAACGGACTGCACGAGCTGATCGAGAAGGTCGTGGATTTCGAGCGGCTGCGCCGCGCGCCCTCCCCGGCCCTTTTCGTCTGCGCGACCAATG
>CAYZLP010000241.1:0-7208 GCA_964478635.1 uncultured Caldilineaceae bacterium | reverse complement strand
ATCCTGGGCTATCTCACCGAAGAAGTGCTGGCAGCCCAAACGGCAGAAATACAGGCCTTTCTTCTGGAAACCTCCATCCTGGCGCAGTTGACCGGTGACTTGTGCGACGCCGTCACCGGGCGGACCGACAGCGCCGATCTGCTGGAAGAACTCCTGGCAGCCAACCTGTTCCTGATACCTCTGGATGATGAGGGTCGCTGGTACCGCTACCACCATCTGTTCGCCGAGCTGCTGCGGCATCGTCTTAACCGCACGGCGCCGGACCAATTGCCTGCGCTGCACGATCGGGCTTGCAGCTGGTTTGAAGCGTACGGCATGCACGCTGCAGCCGTCGAACACGCCCTGGGTGCCCGGGACTCTGCACGGACCGTCACCTTGCTGGAGCGTTACGGCTGGCGCCTGCTCAACCAGGGTTATGCCCGCCAAATGGAAGGGTGGATGGCGGCCATCCCCGCCGAATGGCGCAGCCATAGCCCCAGGCTGAATCTCGATTTCGGCTGGATGTACCTGCTGCGCGGCAATTTCCCCCGGGTCGTTCCCTATTTGGAGCAAGCCCGAAGCGCCCTCGCCCAGGCGGATGCCCGCGCGCCGGAGGTGGAGGTTCTGCAAGGGGAGTGTGCGGCGTTGGAGGCAAACTTGTTGCAGGCACAAGGGCGCATTCCCGCTGCACTGGACGCAGCCCAACGCGCGTTGATCCTGACCCCGCCGGATCATGCCCAGGTGGTCGGGCTGGCTGCTCTGGCATTGGGGGGCGCCTACCGGCAGGCCGGGCAGTTTGATCGGGCCGTGGAGGCGCTGCAGCAGGCCGTTCACGCCGCGGATGCAGCCGGCAACCTGGTCACCGAAATGCTGGCCTACGCCCATTTGACCTTGATGGCCTTGCAGTATGGCCGGCTGGGCTTTGTCTGTGACATGGCCGAACGGGCCATCCGCCGCATGGCGGCAGCCGCTACGCCGCTGCCGCCCGTGGTGGGGGCAATCCATGCCGCATTGGGCGTGGTTCACTACGAACGGAATGAACTGGAGGCGGCGCGCGCCTACCTGACACGCGGCATTGAATTGGCCGCGATCTCCGGCCACAATGCCTCGGCCATCTTCGCCCATGCCCAGCTGGCCCGGCTCTGGATGATGGAAGGAGACCTGGATACGGCGGCCAACGCGCTGCAACGATCCGTTGAATTGCTGGCCGACGGCGCGCCGGGGTGGGTCCGCCCGGAAGTAATCCAGCGCCAGGTTGCGTTGCTCCTGGCCGCGGGGCGGGTAGCAGACGCCGAATTGCAGCTGCGGCAGAGCGGCGTTATGCCGGGAGATCAGGTCACCCATCAAACCGACGCGGTTCACCTGGCCTGGCTGCAGTTCCTCCTGGCCCAGGGGAACGAAGAGGCGCTCCCCCTGGCCGAACGGATCATCGATTCAGCAGAGGCGGACGCCCGCAACGGTACGCTCATCCAGGCGCTGGCGCTGGGGGCGCTGTTGCCGCACGCTGCTGTTGAGATGGTCCAGGGTTGGCTGCGGCGCGCGCTGGCTTTGGCCAAGGCCGAGGGCTACGTGCGCGTCTTCTTGGATGCGGGCCAACCGATGGCAGTGCGCCTACGCCAGGTCGGCGAGGAGGAACTGGCGCAAAAGATTTCCGCTACGTCACCGCCGGCCCGGGATGAACTCGTCGAGCCCCTCAGCGAGCGGGAACTGGAAGTGTTGAACCTCATGGCCGACGGTCTCACCTATGCCGAAATCGGCGAGCATTTGATCATCAGCATCAACACCGTGCGCCATCACGTCAAGAACATCTACGGCAAGCTGGGCGTCAGCCGTCAACTACAGGCCCTTGAGCGCGCCCGGGAGATTGGCCTGATTTGACTGAGGTCAACGCAAGAAAATGCCGGGGACGCTCATAGTTCTGGATTGGCCTGAGTGTCAGATTGTTCGGAAAAGCGCCTGGTTCACTCGTTTCTAGCGCTCCTCAGCAGTGGATATGTTCGCAAAGTAATCGTCCAATTTGTCTAGAATCTCCAAACCGCGGACGGCGCTTCCGGAAGCGGCCAGCGCCCGGAAGCGAACTTCACTGTCGAATTCTGCCAATGCCTGGGTAGACAACTCCTCAAAGAGTTTGTTCATGCTGATTTTGCGTCGCTCAGCCAACGCTTTTAATCGTTCATGTTTGTCATCAGGGATTCGGATTGTGAGTGTCGCCATTTATCGGTTCCTCAGCAATTCATCGGGTCTCAAAACACGTAGGTCGGGGAATATCAACTCCGCATTTGAGATATCCTTCACATTGTTGGTGACAATGCAGTCCGCATTGCCGGCAACAGCAAGTTCGATCAGAAAATTGTCGTCTTCATCAGGCAAGTTGGGACGCCACAGATAATATATCGGAATCCAGTGGCAGACGCTGTAGAAAGCATTCAACAGTTCTCGAATCTCTGTCGTCGACAAAGGGCATCGAGCACGAATCGCGTCGCGACCTGAAACAGCCTCATATTCAAGGAATAGCGTGTTGCTGATCACTGGAGTAAAGTCACCTGCTAAACAGTGACGCATCACGCTGCGACTGGGTCCCGCAATACCAATTAACGCACTAATCACCACACTGGTATCAACGACTATGCGCCCGTTCATGGATAAATGATAGCATATATGCTGTCTGTCATCAATTCTCAAAAAGTGGTAGGCGCCGCCTCGTAACCCAGGAAAGGCGGCAAACTACATCCTCTACCAAGTACGGACTGCATGATGATGTAGTCCGTTTTTGTTTGGATCGATGTAGAGTGGAGACAAAGCAACGCACAGGAGGCGGGACGTGGCAGAGAACGCAATCATGCAAGAGCGGCGAGTCTATCGGCTCCGTCTGGCCGGACGGCTGGATGAGGAATTTGTGGCGGCTTACTGTCCTGCAGGAACTCTCCTCCGCGAAGAGGAGCAGGCGACTGTGTTGGCTGACATTTGTACGGACCAGTCGGGCTTTGTCGGGCTGATCCGCCACTTGCACAATCTGGGGATTACCATCCTCACCATGGATTCATGCAGAAGGGGACAACCATGACCAAGCGCATTCTTGTTGCCTACGCCACCCGGGCCGGTTCCACCCGCGAAGTGGCAGCGGCTATCGGCGAAAGCCTGAGCCGCCGGGGGTATGCCGTAGACGTTCGTTCGGTGAAGGAGCGACCGGACCCGGCAGGTTACCAAGCCGTGATCCTGGGTAGCGCCATTCGTATGGGCAAGTGGCTGCCCGAAGCCGTCGACTATGTCAGTGCCAATCAGGCCGCTTTGGGCCGGATGCCGGTGGCCCTCTTCACCGTCCATATGCTCAATACGGGTGAGGATGACGCAAGCCAGACCAACCGCCGGGCCTATCTCGATGCGGTCCGGCCTTTGCTCAACGAACCCGAAGAGATCTTCTTTACCGGCGCGATGGACTATTCCCGCCTTTCCTTCCTCGATCGCACGATTGCCAGAATGGTCGGCTCCAGCGAAACCGACCAGCGTGATTGGGAACAGATTGAGGCGTGGACCCCGGCAGCACTGGCATAATCACGGAGCACAAGATGAAAACCTTCCCATATCTCAAATGGCTGATCGCCCCCATCATTGGACTGGCCCTGCTCGCGGCTTTTGCCGGCCTCTGGCCCGGTGACGGCACGCCCTATTCCATTACCAACTTCCGGGGCGAAGCGGTGACCATCAACGCCCAGGGCCTCTACTACTGGGACACGGTCAGTTCCGCGGCCCAAATGCAGGCCAATGATCTGGTGACGGCGTTTGTGGTCGTGCCGTTGCTGGCACTCTCCTATTGGCTGGCCCGGCGCGGTTCCTTGCGCGGGTTGCTGCTGTTGACCGGAACCCTGGGCTTCGTGCTCTACACCTACATCACCATGTGCTTCGGCGCGGCCTACAATCCCCTCTTTTTGGTCTACGTGGCGCTTTTCGGCTTGAGCCTCTTCGCGTTGGTGTTGAGCATGCTTTCATTCGATCTGCAGACGCTGCCGGCCCGCTTTGACGACCGGCTGCCGCGCCGGGGCATTGCCCTGTTGCTCGGCTTCGCGGCCGTCTTCTTGTCCGTTGCCTGGCTCGGCCGCATCGCCGCAACCTGGACGAGCGATCAAGCGCCGGCCTTGGAGAATGTCACCAGTATGTTCATTCAGGCCTTGGATCTGGCGGTTGTCGTGCCGCTCTGCGTTGTGGCCGCGGTGCTGCTGTACCGGCGCAGCGCGTGGGGATACCTGCTGGCGTCGGTGGCGCTGGTCAAGTTCTTGACCCTCGGCCTGGCGGTCAGCCTGATGGGCTTGAACATGGCCCGGGTGGGCGTGCCGGTTAGCCCCGTGGAGGTGGGGATCTTCGGTACGTTCGCGTTGTTGAACGGCATCATGACTGGGCTGATGCTGCGCAGCGTGCGACCAGCGTCGGGGCCGGGCCATACCGCAGCCGGCGAACCCCGCTATACGCGTGACCTGCAGCCCACATGATCGACGGACGGGGCGCCTATTCCAGTCTGCCGCGCAGGCGCGGTGAAAGCCGCCCGGCGGGCAGCGGTGCAGCGGAGCGCGGGGTGGCTTGGGGCATGGGCGCGGCGCCGGATTCCGGCGGAACGGGAGCGGCCAATTCGCTGCGCAAAGCCGGGTCCGTCATAATCTGGAAGATGATCTCTTCCTCAAAGCCGGCAATGCGATCGTCAACTTCGTCCGCCGGCACATCCAGCTTGTCGGACAGCCAGCCTCGCAACTGCGCCTCGGAAATATCCGGGAAGAGGGCAGCAATGGCTGCCGTCGGCGTGGTCGGCGCAGGTAAGGCCGCGGCCTGGAGCGCCTGCACCCGTAGCTCATCCACGGTTGGCAGCGGCGTGGTAAGGGCCCGCCGCGCATTGACGATGCCGGCGCCGTAGCGATTGCCCGTGTCAATGGCGAAGGGATCGGCAGAACGTTGTAGCACCGCACGGAAGACGTCGGACAGGGTGTATAGACCGCCATAGCGTGCCAGCAGCGCCTCCCGTCCGTGATGGGCCAGCCAGAGCGCGGCCACGCCGGCCACGGTCGCCACAGCGAAGGATGTGCCGCTGGTGGTGCGGGGCGCTTCCAGCCCTTCAGGCGTGAAGGAGGCCACCCAGACATCTTCGGCCGGGCCGCTTACCGCCACTAGCGGTCCCTGGGCCGAACCGCTCCACGGCAGACGCAGGGCATTGCAGCCGCCCACAGCGATGGCCTCGGGATAGGCTGCGGGCCAGACCACAAATCGGGTGTAGTTGCCCGCGGCCGCGCAGACGATCACGTTGTTGGCTGCGGCCTCGCGCACGGCCGCATGGAGCGATCGGTTCCAGAACCAGCCCAGGCTGATCGAAATGACGTGGCAGCCCGCCGAGAACGTGGCATAGCGGATGGCATCCCGCAGCGCACGGGCGCCGCTGTCGAAGAGGATGGGCGCGGGGATAATGCCGAAGCGGGGCTTGGTCACCCGCAGAGGCACGATTTCGGCCCCAGGCGCAATGCCCGTGATCGAGCCCGTGCGCTCCGAGCTCATGATGAAGCTGCCCGTGCTGAGCCCGTGCTGGCCGTCCGGATTTTCCGCCGCGCGGTCCCGGTCGACGAAATCATACTGGAGCGCGGACTGCACGCGGGTAGGAGCATTGTTCGGCTCGGCGAAGAGATCGGTGTGATAGAGGAAGCCGCTGTCGGGGTGGCCGACGCGAATGCCTTCACCCCGCTGCTTGCCGCCGGGCGGCGACTCCACCCCCCACGCACAGAGCGCATCGACCAGACGCGGGCTCCAATCCACCTCGGCCGGATTGACCGTAGCCGGCGGTTGGTCATCCGCGCAAGGATCGATGCCGCCAGGCGCGGCCAATCCCGCCGGCGCAAGGGGCTGCTCCGCCGGGTCCGCCGGGGGGATGCGGGCATCCTGCAGGAGGGCAAATGAAGGTTCGGCTTCGAGAACGTCCGGTAACTCGCGCAGTGCGTAGGTCAGTTCCCAGGCCTCGTCCGCGCTGATGCGGGTATCCGCCGGCGGCAGTAGATCGTAGACGATCTCTTCAGTGTAGGGAACCCGCCGCACGCGCCAGCCGGTCGCGGGCTCCTCAAGCGCCACGCGCAAGGCCGTGGTCAGCCGGCTGCGCGCCACGCGCCAGGGACGGGCGTCAATGCCGGGCTCGAGGAGGATCGTGATGGCCTCAAATACGGGTTCGGTCAGGGGAAGCGCGGGCTGGTCGAGCATGGTATCACTCTCCTTTGTAGGGAGCCCTGTCTCGGATGCGCAGGAGGGAGGAACGCAGCATTTACTCTACCATCATAGCAAGATGTGCGGCAGGATTCAAGCAAGTGCGCGGATCTGGGTCGATCTTTGGGTGGGTGCGTTCAAAATGAGTTGGAAGGACGCGCAGGCTGAGCTTGTCGAAGCCGGGTCGACCGTACACCTTCGACAGGACTTCGGCGTGAGCTCAGTCGAACGCTCAGACTGCAGCTATCCGAGTGGCGCAACGCCTACTTCAACACGCTGTCAAAATACGCGATCGACCGGGTCATGGCCGTATTGAACTGCTGGGAGAGATTGTGATCGTCGCCTTCGTAGGCATAGAGTTCGCTCTCACCGCCGGCAGCCTGAATGTCGCCATGGAGCAGCTCCGAGAAGAGGATGGGCACGCTTCCGTCGTTGGTGCCGTGATGGAGCTGGATGGGGCCGGGCAATTCGTCCACGTAGCTGTTGGCCGAGATGGAGGCCCAATATGCCGGATTCTCTTCCGGCGTACCCATTTGCTCCATGATCTGTTGACGCCAGCGACGGGCCCGTTCCGGAATGTTGGGACGGGGCGCGCTGCGCGTCCAGCGCGTCATGATGTCGGGATAGGAGGCTACGACCCCGGCCCAGATGACCCCGACTTTGATGTCCGGATCGGCCAACATGGCGCGAACCGTGATATAGCCGCCCATTGAGTGACCCCACATGCCGATCCGCTCCGGATCCACAGAGGGCAGCTGCTTGACGGACGCAGTTGCGTTAAGGACATCAACGGTGTAATCGGGCGTGCCGTACGCGCTCCGGGCTTCACCTTCGGAGAAACCGTGGCCCCGATAGTCCGATTTGAAGGTGACGTAACCATTGCGGGCGAAGCCGTCCTGATAGCCGACGTAACGCTCGGTGGTGCGATAGACATCGGGTGGAATGTACCCATGGTTGAAGATAATGGCCGGCCAACCGGTGGCAGGCGGCTCGCCGTTGGGCAC
>CAYZLP010000240.1:3650-7212 GCA_964478635.1 uncultured Caldilineaceae bacterium | reverse complement strand
TCGCCCGCGGCGGACTCATCGGCATGGGTGAAGCGGTCGGCATTATCGCCGCCCAATCCATCGGTGAGCCGGGTACGCAGCTGACGCTGCGGACTTTCCACACCGGTGGTGTGGCCGGCGCCGATGATATCACCCAGGGTCTGCCGCGCGTGGAAGAACTCTTCGAAGCGCGCAATCCGAAGGGTGAGGCCGTCATCAGTGAGATCGACGGCATCGTCGACATCTACTGGGAAGGCGAAGTCCGCATGGTGCGGGTCTCGCGCACCGACCTGAGGCGTCGGGATATCGATATTCCGGCCGACTACACGCTGCTGGTAGAGAGCGAGGATCGGGTTCAGGAAGATACGGTTATCGCCCATGTTGCCGATGCGGCGCCCGATGACAACGGCGATCTGGCGGAAGGCGCCGTGATCGTGGCCGGCATGGAGGGCGAAATCTACATCGAGGCCCAGCCGGACGGCAGCCACAAGGCCACCGTGCGCCGGGAAGATACGGAAGTCTGGGAGCGCGATATCCCTGCCAACGCCCGGATGCGCGTAGACAAGGGCGACGAAGTCATGGCCGGTGAACAGCTGACCGAAGGCGCCAAGAATCCCAAGGAAATTTTGCGGATTCAGGGCCGGGAAGCCTGCCAGCTCTATCTGCTCGCCGAGGTACAGAAGGTCTATCGCAGCCAGGGTGTAGGCATCCACGACAAGCACATCGAGGTTGTGCTGCGCCAGCTTCTACGCCGCATCATGGTGCGCGCGACCGGGGACACCGAGTTGCTGCCCGGCGAGCTGGTGGATCGCTTCCTCTTTGAGGATATCAATGATGGAGCCATCGCCCGGGGCGGCAAGCCGGCTCGGGGTGAACCCGTGGTGCTGGGTCTGACCAAGGCGGCGCTCAACACGGAGAGCTTCCTGGCGGCGGCCAGCTTCCAGGAGACGACCCGTGTACTGACGGAAGCAGCCATCCGTGGTCAGGTCGATGATCTGCGCGGCCTGAAGGAAAACGTCATTATCGGCAAGCTGATTCCGGTGGGTACGGGCTTCCATACCCGCGTCGACCGGCCCTTCGAAGATGCCGAAGAAGAGGAACTGGAATTCTTCGAGGATCTGGAAGACCTGGAGGACGCCGAGCTGGAGTTCGACGATCTGGACTTTGCCGACATCGACACCAGCGACCTGTCCGGGGTGGCCGAGCTGGGCATGGAGCCGCTTGGCGCCGGGGTCACCCTCTCGGATGACGAAGATGACGAGGACGTAATCGATCTGGATTCGCTGCGCAGTGACGAGACGGACGAAATCGACGTAGATCTCGGCTAGTCGCTGCCCGGCCCGTAGACCGTAATTTAGCGAAAAGAGGGGACGACGCCACGGCGTCGTCCCCTCTTTTTTCTCTGGTCCCGCTTGATGAGTATGCCGCGATCTCCCTTAACGACGCCTGAACGGAAGATTCACGTTACTGCCTTGACACTTACCGGAGGCGTCAGGGATCAGATCGTTCGGCCCATCTGCTGATATGCATGGTACCGCTCAAAGCCGAACTTGGCGTAAAAGTCGACCAGCGTGGTCCAGTCGATGACGCAGCCCTTGATGCCGTTGTTGTGCAGGCGGCGAAGGCCGGCGTCCAGCACGGCTGCACCAAAGCCCTGGCCCCGCAGGCTGTTGCTGCTGCCGATGGGGCCGAGCTGGCACCATGGAGGCGGAAGCGTGTACGGGTAATAGCGCTCTATGGGGCGCAGAGAATCCTCAAAAGTCAAAACGCAGAAGCCTTCAACCCCGCTCTCTGTCCAGAGCAGCATCCAATCGGAGAGCCGTCCCCCCTCGCGTATGAACTCCTGGGCCTCATAGTGCCAGCGACCGGGAAACTCGCGCTGTAGAAATCCCAGTAAGCGTTGTTCGTCACCCGGTTGAGCCGGCCGTACTACGCCGGCCACCTCGACGACGCTTTCCGGTGGCACATAAGTCGATAGATCGCATGCGACATCCCAGACAATGCCATCCCGGTCTCCGTTAACGCTTGGGCCATACCCCATGCGCGTGAAGAACGCGGTGCTGTGGAGGCCGACCGGCACGCCGGGCATGAAGGGGCGCAGATCACCGCCCAGCATGATCTGCGTCACGCCGCGTTGTGATAGCCACGCCTCAGCCGTATGCAGCAACTGGGCGCCGACGCCCCGCAGTTGCGCCTCCGGCTGCACCGCAATGGCGCCGATCCAGCCCTGCGTCGGCAACACGACGGTGGGGCGATCCTGCAGGTGACTGGCGATTACGAAGCCGACCGGCCGTTCCTCCGCGAAGGCCAGCCAGCTCTGCACCGCACCGCCGGCCGGAGAGCGCAGATTGTAGGCGACGAAGCGAGAAGAGAGGGCCAATTCCTCCTGGGCGGCCGCATTCCAGAGATCGGTAATTTGCTCGATATGATTTGGATTTCCGGCATCGCCGGCCATGATTTGTGCGGTCTGCGTCGATACTGCAGACATGATCAACCTACCTTTTTAGATTAGTGGCGAGCATCTCCACGCTGCCACACGAATTACGACCCTGCCGGCGGCCCATAGAAGAGCGTGTCGTCGAAAAAGCAGAGCAATGCATCGGTCACCCCTTTCGCGACCAGTTGGGGTGAACCGGTCAGGAGGGAACCGTCGCCGCCGAGGAAGCCCAGCTCCAGGATTGCGGCCGGCGTCGTCAAGGCGATCCGGCGAAACGCATGGTATTGGGTCATGTTATGCGTCACGGTATTGGGGTGGTCGACCAACCCCGTGGCGGCCGGATAGTAGCGATCGATGCAGCTCATCAGGCGCGCTTCGGCGGCCATGGCCTCCCGGCGTTCATCGATGGCGGCCTTGTAGCCCGTGGCATCGATACAGCTGTCGGCGTGGAGGCTGAGCAACACATCGGCCTCGAGTCCTTCCAGGCGCGGATCGTACTCGTCCAGGACGGTTACGTCCGCGCCCGCCCGGCGCAGGCGGGCCGCAACCCGCCGGGCGACTTCGGCATTGACGTCCGCCTCACGCAGGGAAACCTCTCCGGCCGCGGTTTCACAGACCGCGCCCGAATCATATCCTGCGTGGCCGCTGATGAGGGCAATAGAGCGATTGAAGACGGCCGGATTCACGCCCTGAGGCGCGAGCCCATCCATACCGGGCAGACCAAAGCCGACCCAGCGTGCGCCGACCAACGCCATCGCCGCGACGGCGATGAAACTTATTGCGATGAGGATTCGTTGAATTCGTTGGATGGTCGAATGGCGCATGTCTCGCGTCTTTTGATGGGATCACCGGTTACCGACCGGACTCCCTGTATCCATTCATTGTAATGGGCAAGTCAGCTCTGACACAATTCAACCCTGACTGCGACGCACGTATCGTCGCAGCGCCTGGGAGCGGTCGCAGGCGGAATTGGGCGAAGGTCCATACTGATTCCGGGGAAATTGACAAAGCATAGAGCGCAGGCTACACTCTACAGTTGGTGGAAGTCGGCTTATTGGATAGTCGACTGGCCGGATATTTGTACACAGGGAAACTCTTTGAGCGTGCACAAGCAGCAATTATGTAATGCAGCAATTATGTAATGCA
>CAYZLP010000240.1:0-3550 GCA_964478635.1 uncultured Caldilineaceae bacterium | reverse complement strand
GCAGCAATTATGTAATGCAGCAATTATGTAATGCAATTGTGCCGATTGTGGTTCGTAGCCCTGGACAGATAGACAATCTACAGACAAACGTGTAAAGACGGATGGCATCTCGATTCAGTTTTGGCTCCCGGCGCAGCGCCGAAGCAACATCCCAGCAGATCTACGAAACCGCACGGCGCAACGGCGGCCCAGCCACAATGGGAATCGGCGGCGTCCTCCGTGAGCGGCGCGAAGCCATGGGCGTGACTTTGGCTGAGGCTGAAATCGCCACCCGCATTCGCCAGAAATATCTGGCAGCCCTCGAATCGGACGAGTGGCAGCTCCTGCCCGGTGAAGTGGTTGGGCGGGGCTTCTTGCGCAACTACGCAACCTATCTCGGATTGGAACCGACGGAAATTATCGAACGCCGGCGGGCCGTTGCCGAGCCGAATTTGTCCGCACAACTGGCAAGCACCAGCGCCGGCTCCAATCTGCCCCCGGCCCGGCAGGTCGATTATCGCCCCAAAGAGGTCGACCTGCGCGACGAACCTGATGTCATGGAAACCCGAGACGTGCGCCTGGCCCCCATCCTGGCGACGCTGGCCGTGGTCGCCCTGGCCGCACTGCTCTGGTTCGGACGGGACACAATCGGCGATACTGCCACCGGTCTGGTAGAGGCTGCGCAGTCCAGCATGGCCGGTTTCACCGCGCAGACTGCCCGCCCGACGCCCACGGTCGCCGCTTCGGTGTCGGCCGGTGTGGTCAATCCGCAAAATCTCGATGTTGCGGGAGATAGTGCCGGGGATGGAGGCCAAACAGGGTCCAGCGCGACCGGGCAGGTCGCGCAAACGGCCGGCACGGGTGACGCCGGCACAGGTGACGCCGGGGCTGGGCCGGAAACCGGTGACGCACCCGGTGACGGTGGCGACAGCGCAGCTGCGGGGACCGGAGCGTCAGACGCGGCGCCCACCAGCGCCCTGGCCGCCCTGATCCCGACGGCAACGCCCACCCCGGAAGCCGCAGCGGCTCAAGCCGCAGCCGAACCTACCCAGGAGCCAACGCCTGTTCCGCCCACGCCGACACCCGCGCCCGTGGAACCCACGGCGACGCCGACCGAGGAGCCGACGCCGGAACCGGTCGTCGTGCCGCCGGCATGTCCCGACAGTCGTTCCGTCATTGTTTCTCCCGGTGTGGGGCAGGTTGTCAGCGGGGGGGTCGGGGTAACCGGTACGGCAACCCATGAGGCGTTTGGCTATTACAAGCTTGAATTCGCGCCCGGCGCGAATGCAGCCGGCGGGTTTGTCTTCTTTGCCGGCGGTCAAAATCCGGTTGCCAATGGACTATTGGGCAATCTGGATACCACTGCGCTGGGCAATGGCGATTACACGATTCTTCTAACCGTTGTCGACTCCACCGGCAACTTCCCGCCCCCTTGCTCGGTGAGCATCTCGGTTCAGAACTAGCAAATTCCGCCGGAAATGAGCCGACAGTGATCTCTGAGTAATCTCTTTCCTAAGCCTGTGGCTCGCTTTCCCCAATCGGCACCGCAACGATTTCACCAGCCTCGTTTTCGCGCATCCGATAGATCTGTTCGGCCCGTTCGGTCATCAGAACGCCGTGAAGATGATCGATTTCATGCTGAAAGATGCGCGCCAGCCAATCGTACGCCTTGAGCCGGATCTCCGCGCCGTTGCGATCTTGAGCCCGCACCACCACATGGGTGGCCCGCTCTACGTCGGCCGCGATGTTGGGCAGGCTCAGACAGCCCTCCTGGGCCACTTCCGCGCCCTTGGCCTTGACAATCTCCGGATTGATCAGCTCGAAGACCTGGGTCGTGTTCTCCGGATCTTCCTCATCCAGCGGATATTCGACAACGGCAATCCGCCGACCAATGCCGATCTGGGGCGCGGCCAGGCCGACGCCGGGCGCCGCGCGCATGGTCTCTACCATGTCGTCCAGAAGCTGGTGGAGGGCGGCATCGAAGACGCGCACCCGCTCGGCGGGCTTATGTAACACGGGCTCGGCGGGCGAGCCGAGCGTGACGATTTCGCGAAGGGTCATGGTCAATCTGCTTTCCGGTCAGACAGGCCGGCATTCATTTCATCCGGTCACACGAGCATATGGGAGTCGACGTTTACCCATTTCCATCTCTCTGCATCCTACGCGAAGCATTCCCACGTGTCAATTTCCGCAGCTTCCCAGGAAAGGGAATTCACGGGGCCGTGGCCCCTGATATCGGAAGATAGGGATTCGCCGTAACCATTGCCGGTTCCCGACGTCATCAAACATGCGCGGCCGCTATGGATGACCGTTGCCGCGCATCGCTCGAGGGCGTGATTGTCTCCTCTGCTGTGACGGTGTTCCCGTGCAACGGTGTCCCCACGTGACAGTGCTGCCGTGAACGCTCTCCCTCGGCGACGTGCAAAATCGCGTTGCTAGCGCGCACCTGTGAATATCAATTGACGAATACGCTCTGCTCGTAGGAGGTGGAGAGATGATCAGACGCACCCTGCGTTTGTGCGCTATGCTGTGCCTGCTGTTGGGCAGCCTTGCCCTCTTGCCCATGGCTGCATCCGCGGCCCGCGGTTGGTCGGGCGATGGTCCCCAGCCTGCGTATCAGGAAGGGACCGTGCCGGGGACGGTCCCGACAGCCACGCCGACCCACAAACCGAAACCGACGAAACCGCCCAAGCCCAAGCCTACGGCGACGGCCGTCCCCCACCCGACTTCTGCGCCGTCAGCGCCATCCTCTGATCGTGCCGCAGGCTATGCCACCGTGGGCGGCGACAAGATCGAAAAAGTGATCGGCGATCGCCTTTCGCCCGTCATTTACGGCTTCACTGCTTCTGACCGGCTCTACTGGTCTCCCGATGATGGCCTGCGCTGGCGCTATGCCACGACTCGCCCTGCGTTTGAGGAGTTTGTTATGAGCTCGGCCGAGCCGGCGGTTCTTTACAGTGGGGCCGGCATTGACTGCACCGTGGCGGACCAGACGCCGGCGTCCTTCGTCCGCTCCGATTTTCGGGGGACGCGCTGGGAAGAATTGCCCCGGGCCGTGGATCTGGTTCCCTACCTCATCGATCCGGCCGATCCTTATCGCCTCTTTGCGGCTGATTGTGAATTGCCCTTCTTCTCCGACGATGGAGGCGAAACCTGGATCGCCCGGCCCGACAGTCGCGCAACCTCGCCGTGGTTTACCTTCCGGGTGAAGGACATGGTCGCCGCGTCGCTGGTCGATAGCGGCGCCGGCGCAGATGCCGCACCGGCCTGGCATATCCTCTATGCGGGTGGTGCGCTGGACAGCGGCAACAGCGTCATTGCCTACAGCGAAGATGAAGGGGCTACCTGGACGACCATGACGCCCACGGACGGTTCGGGCCTCATCGGCCTGCGCGTGCTCGAAGCAGATCCCTACGTTGCCGGACGTCTCTGGGCGGCCGACGCGCAGGGGGTCTGGTACACTGAAGCCTTTGGAGCGAATTGGGAACTCATCAGCGCTGGGCTGGAGCGCGTCGTGAGCGTGCGCGGCCGGGCCAGTTTTGGCGACATTACCGATTTGGCCTATGCCCCC
>CAYZLP010000239.1:0-7235 GCA_964478635.1 uncultured Caldilineaceae bacterium | reverse complement strand
CGGGCCGAAGCGCGCCAGACTCTCTACGATGTCAAAAAAGCCATGGGCCTCACCGGCGTCTGGAACAAGATCCGCCGCAGCGACGAGAAGCGCGAGAAAAAGCTGGTGAAAGAAGCGAATGCAGAGGACGACCAACCATGATCGCAGTCATCGACAATTACGACAGCTTTACGTACAATATCGTACAGTTTCTGGGTGAGCTGGTGGAGGACAAAGAGTCGATCCGGGTCTGGCGCAACGATGAAATCGATGTGGAGGAGTTGGCCGATCTCAAGCCGAGCCACATCGTCATCAGCCCGGGACCGGGGACGCCGGAGGCGGACAGCGGGATCAGCAACGACGTCATCCGCGTCCTGGGCCAGACGACGCCGATCCTGGGCGTCTGCCTGGGCCAGCAGTGCATCGGCTACGTCTTCGGGGGCAACGTCATCCGCGCGCCCCGGCTCATGCACGGCAAAGTGAGTCCCGTCCACCACAAGGGCAGCGGCATCTTCAAAGATCTGCCCAGTCCGCTCACGGCCACCCGCTATCACAGTCTCATCGTGGAAGAACCCCTGCCTGACGTTCTGGAGGCCACCGCCTTCACCACCGAAGGCGAACTCATGGGCCTGCGCCACAAGACCCTGCCCATCTTCGGCGTCCAGTTTCACCCGGAGAGCATCTTGACCGAATATGGGCGGGAGATGCTGGGGAATTTTCTGAAGGTGAAAGCGCACCAGGATTAGGGAGCAAGACTCATTGCGCATGGACCTTTCCACCACCATCCACACCTACCTCACCACGGCGCCAACCAGCGGGTTCAACGGCCAGGACGTGACTGTGTTGGAGGAATGGCGTGGGACGAACAATCTGCTCTGGCGGGTCGCCTGCTCGGGCCAGGAGGCGGTGCTGAAGCTCTTTCTCGATGCGGGGCAGGCGCGCAGTCGGCGCCAGTTCGACGGCCAGCAGAGCTTTGCGCCGTTGGGCCTCGCACCGCGGCCGCGCTGGTACGATCGCTATCCCGTGGGCCTGGCGCGTCAGGTGCTAATCTACGACTGGGCGCCCGGGCATCGCTTTGACCCCACAAATGGCGCGACCGTATTCGCCCTGGCCGATGCGCTGGCGCGCGTCCATGGCAGCGATCCTGGCGAGGTGATGCGCTTCAGCCCAAACCCGATCAACTTGGACTACCTTTGGCGCATGCTGCGGACCAGCATCACCCAGATCGATGGCTGGCTGGCGACGTTGAAGAGTCCGGCGCTCCAGCAGGCTTTCGGCCAAACAGCCGGCGCGGCGACCGCGCGCATCAACCGGGCTCTGCCTCTTTGGGAAGGGGCGCCGCCGGCCCCGGTTCACGGCGATCTCGTCATGGAGAATATCGTCGTCAGCTTCGGGAACCCCGTCCTGGTCGACTGGGAGCTGTTCGGTCTGGGCGATCCGGCCCAGGAAGCGGCCGGGTTCTTGCTGCACGCGCGCAGCCAGCTCGATCCGGCCCTGCACGCGCGCTGGCTGGAAACGTATCTGGCCGGCATGGCACAGCCGGGCCTGGCGGAGCGCATAGCCGTCTACCTGCAGGTGCTGCCCTTTCGCAATCTCTGCCGCCTGTTGGAAAGCGTGCGTCAATCTGCGGACGAGCCGGAAGCCCTGGCGTCCGACGCGCGCGACTTTCTGGCGTCCCTGCTTGACAACACCTGGCAGCAGAGCAACAACGCGCTCGATCTGGAATTTACGCTTCAGGCGGCCGATCTTGCGCCTCTTCTGAACAGCCTTACGCGATCCGGCTGAGGCGCATCAAGGAGGCGCCGCTTCACCCGGCCGGTTACTCACAAGGAGGACCACTATGAGCAGCATCCAAGATTCTCTCGCCAAACTCTTCAACCATGAAGACCTGACGGTCGAGGAAGCCGACGCGGCCATGAGCCAGATCATGCAGGGCGAGGCGAGCGACGCCCTGATCGGCGCCTTCCTGGCCGCCCTGCGCATGAAGGGCGAGACGGTCGACGAGATCACGGGCTGCGCCAACGCCATGAAGCGCAGCGCGGTCCAGGTGGAGGTCGACACCAGCACAGTGCCGCTCATCGACGTGGTCGGCACGGGCGGGGACGGCACCCATAAGTTCAATATCAGTACCATCGCCGCTTTCGTCATCGCCGGCGCGGGCGCCAAGGTCGCCAAGCACGGCAACCGCTCCAACCGGCGGGCGGGCAGCGCCGACGTGATCGAAGCCCTGGGCGCACGGCTGCAGACCACGCCGGAACAGGCCGCAGCCTGCCTGGAGGAAGCAGGCATCGTCTTCCTCTTTGCCCCCTCCTACCATCCGGCCATGCGCTTCGCCATCGGTCCCCGACGAGAGATGCGCGAGCGCACCATCTTCAACATTCTGGGACCGTTGACCAATCCGGCCTCGCCCACCAATATGCTCGTGGGCGTCTTCGCCCCCGATCTCACCGAAACCATGGCCGAAGTCCTGGGCAAGATGGGCCGGCGAGCGGCCTACGTCGTCCATGGCTACTACGAAACCGGTGCCGGCCTCGACGAACTCACCACCACGGGCGTCAGCCGCATCAGCCATCTCAAAGACGGCGCCGTCACTACCTACGAATTCGACCCGGCCGAATTGGGCTTCGCCCGGGCCACCCTGGCCGACATGCAGGGCGGCGACGCAGCTCAGAACGCAGAGATCGCCCGGGGCATCCTCGACGGTACGATCACGGGCCCCAAGCGCGACGTCGTCCTCCTCAACGCCGCGGCTGCGCTCAGCACCGAGACGGACGATCTGGCAGCCGGCCTCGCCGCAGCCCGGGAGAGTATCGACAGCGGCGCCGCGCGGGCGGCCCTGGCGCGCTACGTAGAGGCCACTCGTGAATTGGGAGATTAAGCCATGACCTCCAAGCCTTCCAAACTCAACATCGCCAAATACAAAGGCAAGGTTCTCGACGAGATTATGGCCTGGAAGCGGGAGGAGACGCCGCGCCAGATGGAGGAGGCGCCCCTGGCCCAGGTCAAGGCCTTCGCTCACCTGGCGCCGGATCCGATTGATTTTGCTGCGGCGCTCACTGCCCGGACGGGGGCAAGCCTCATCGCCGAGGTCAAGCGAGCCAGTCCGTCCAAGGGGCTGATTGCCCAGGAGTGGGACCCGGAGCTGATCGCCGAGACTTACGCCCGCAACGGCGCCGCGGCCATTTCCTGCCTGACCGACGCACGCTTCTTTCAGGGGCAGCTGGAATATCTGACGGCCATCAAGGAGCGGCTGCGCGAGTTGGACCTGGCCGTCCCCGTCTTGCGCAAGGATTTCATTTACGACGAGTACCAGGTCTACGAAGCGCGCATGGCCGGGGCCGACGCCCTGCTTCTCATCGTGGCCGTCCTCGGCGACACGGAGCTGCGCGAGCTCTATGACCTGACCCGGAAACTGGGCATGCACGCCCTGGTCGAGGTGCACGATGAGGCCGAGCTGGACCGCGCGCTCGCCATCGACGCCGTCGTCATCGGCGTCAATAATCGCAACCTCAAAACGTTCGAAGTCGACATCGAAAACACTGCCCGCCTGCGGGCCCGCATTCCGGCCGGCACGATCGTCGTGGGCGAGAGCGGCATCCGCACGCCGGACGATGTCGCGCGTATGGCCGCCATGGGCTGCGACGCCATCCTCGTGGGCGAGACCTTCTGCAGGTTGCCCCAACGCGAGCGGGCGGCCAAGGTGCGCGAGTTTGTAGACGCAGGCGAAGTGGAATAATTGTCACTCCCACCCAAGGATTTTGTCATGACCGATACCCAATCCTCTTTCCACATGTCCCCCGACGAATTCCGCCGCTGGGGCTACGCCCTCATCGATTGGATCGCAGGCTACCGGGAGCACATCGAAGAGTTCCCGGTCCTCTCCCAGGTCGCGCCGGGCGAGGTGCGGGCCAAGCTACCGGCCCATCCGCCACAGCAGGGCGAATCCTTTGACCAAGTTCTGCGCGATGTGAATGAGATTATCATGCCCGGGGTAACCCACTGGCAGTCGCCCAATTTCTTCGCCTACTTCCCCTCCAATGCGTCGGAGCCGGCAATTCTGGGCGAACTGCTCTCGGCCGGTATCGGCATTCAGGGCATGCTCTGGGCAACCAGCCCGGCCTGTACCGAATTGGAGACCCACGTCATGGACTGGCTGGCCGAAATGCTCGACCTGCCCCCGGCGTTCCGCTCCACGTCGACAGGCGGCGGCGTGATCCAGGACTCGGCCTCCAGTGCAACGCTCTGTGCGCTCCTGGCCGCGCGGGAGCGGGCCACGGCCGGGCGCAGCAATACGGCCGGCGTCAACGGCGGTGAAACGCCCCGGCTCGTCGTCTACGCCTCTACCCAGGCCCACTCCTCCATCGACAAGGCGGTCATGATTGCCGGGCTGGGCACGGAAAACCTGCGCAAGATTCCGGTGGACGACGCCTTCGCCCTGCGCCCGGATGCGCTGGCAGCCCAGATCGAGGCCGATCTCGCCGCCGGCTTGACCCCGGCCTTCGTCTGCGCCAACGTGGGGTCGACCTCTTCCAATGCCCTCGATCCGATCCGGGCCGTGGGTGAAATCTGTCGCCGCCACAACATCTGGCTCCACGTCGATGCAGCCATGAGCGGCACGGCCGCGCTCTGTCCCGAATTTCGCTTCATCCACGACGGGCTAGAGTTGGCCGATTCCTACACGGTCAATCCCCACAAGTGGATGTTCACCAACTTTGACTGCAACGCCTTCTACGTGGCCGATCGGGCCGCGCTCATCAACGCGCTGAGCATCCTGCCCGAGTATCTGCGCAACGAGGCCACGGAAGCCGGAGCAGTCATCGACTACCGGGACTGGCAAATTCCCCTGGGCCGGCGCTTCCGGGCTCTCAAGCTCTGGTTCGTCATCCGGCACTACGGGGTGGCGGGGCTGCAATATCACGTGCGTCGCCACGTGGCCCTGGCCCAGGAATTCAAGCAGTGGGTCGAAGAGAGCGAAATGTTCGAGTTGACGGCGCCGGCGCCCCTGAATCTCGTCTGTTTTCGCCATGTGGCCGGCGACGCAGTCAGTGAGGCCATCGTTCAGCGCCTCAATGCAAGCGGTGCGCTCTATCTCACCCATACCAAGCTCAACGGCGTTTACACGATTCGCCTGGTGGTCGGCCAAACCAAGACCGAAAGCGCCCATGTCGAGAGGGCCTGGGCACGCCTCCAGGAGGCTGGGGCCGAAATCGCGGCGGAACGCACCTAAAATGGCCCAGGAGACATGCCGAGGAGAGTTTCCAAGAATGATTGACACTGTGCTTTTCGATCTTGACGGCACCATCGTTCATCACGGCAATGCGCTCATGCCCGAGCTCTTGGCGGAATGGGGCTATGAACGCGACTATGATGCCGTCAAAGAGGCGGTGGCCCGCTCGATCCATCACTTCTATAATCACATTACCCAGGCCGAAGAACAGGGCTGGGTACGGGATCTGATCCGCGAGTTCTACCATCTAACGCTCGTGGAGTTGGAGATCGCCGACCCGGACAACACGCGGTCCAACGCCATGCAGGCCTTCTTCGACACCAATCCCGTACCGCCCCTGTTCGATGACATTCCGCCCGTGCTGGACAGCCTGCGCGGGCAGGGCCACACCCTTGGCATCATTACGCAGCGGGGCCGGACCGGCGCGACCCGCTTCCTGGAGGAACACGGGATTCACGACTACTTCGACGTCCTCATTGCGGGCGACGACGGCCACGGTCGCAAGCCCACAGCCGGTCCCTTCCAGCAGGCCCTCAGAACGCTTGGCAAGGATGAGCAGCGCGCGATCTATATCGGCGACCGCATCGACGACGACTGCGAAGGCGCCCGCGGGGCCGGGCTGAGCGGCGCCTTTCTCATCGACCGGGACGGCATTTTCAGCCTGGAAGCCGCCGACCGGGATGACTTCGTCCATCTCACCGACATGCGCCAGCTCCTGGATCACCTGCCGTGACTTTCGTCAAAATCTGCGGGATCACGAATCTGGAAGACGCCGAAGTTGCGCTCAGGGCCGGGGCCGATTTGCTGGGCTTCATTCTCTATCCGAAGTCACCCCGGTATGTGGAGCCGGCACAGGTACAAGAGATTCTTCGTGCACTAAGATTGAAGCTTGAAGATTGGCGGCCGGCACCGAATTCTATATCCAATCTTCAATCCTCACCCTTCACCCCACCCCGCTATGTCGGCGTCTTCGTCAACGAGCCGGCCGCGCGGATCAAGGAAATCATGACCGTCACGGGCCTTGACTATGCGCAACTGCACGGCGACGAGCCGCCGACGGCACTGGCGGCACTGGCAGGCGTGGCCTACAAGGCGCTGCGCCCGGCCGATCACGCGCAGGCTCTGGCCGAAGCCGAAGCCTACGCATCACTCGGACCGACGACAGGGCCGCGCTGGCTCATCGACGCCTATGATCCCCATGCCTACGGTGGCACGGGCAAGCGCGCCGACTGGACGACGGCAGCTCAACTTGCCCGCCAGTATCCCGGCTTATTGCTGGCCGGCGGACTTACGCCCGACAATGTGGCCGCCGCCGTCGCCGCGGTCAGGCCATGGGGCGTCGATGTCGCTTCCGGCGTCGAAGCCGAACCGGGGCGGAAAGATCATGGCAAGGTGGAGGCGTTTGTGACCAGGGTCAAAATGAAATCAGATAATTAGGAGACAAGGAGCAGCGTAACATGTGGAAGCAAATTCTCGGTGATATGGATGATTTCGACTTTCAGAAGGTGATGGAGATCGCCAACCTCTTCTGGGATGACCGGGAGAAGATTTCGGAGACGGTCAACGTGGTCTGGGACAACCGGGAACGACTGGTCCAGACAGTCGACTACATCTCCAAGTATCAGGACCACATCACGGACGTGGTGACCTATATCGGTGAAAACAAAGACCGCCTGGGCGAACTGATCGAACGGCTGCCGGAATTGCTCGACAAGACGGGCGTCGGCATCGAAACGGCGGGCCTGAGCGCAACCCGGGCATCGACGCTGCTCACGGGTGACAGCAAGGACGACGACGTCATCAGCGCGTACGAGATGACGGGCATGGCGGCCATTGCACTCCAGCGCTGCAATGTGCAACTGGAGCATGTTGCCATGCTCATTCAGGAACTGGGTGACAAAATCGACGGCATCCGCATCCCGTCGGTCAAGCCCCAGTATACGGACGTCATGGGCTTCAAGGTGATTTCCGGCATTGACCTGGAAGAAGGCGCCCTGGCCGATGACGTGGCGGTCCGCTTCCGCAGCAG
>CAYZLP010000238.1:0-7261 GCA_964478635.1 uncultured Caldilineaceae bacterium | reverse complement strand
GACGGTGATTGCGGCATCGCCCGTCCCGGAGACATATTCGACGCGGGCCGTATGCTCTCCACGGCCGAGGTTAAGATCTACCACATAGCTGCGGGGCCCGCGGTCTTCCCAGCCATCGAGCACGGGAACGTCGTTGATCCAGACGCGCACGCCGCCGTCGACGCTCACGGTGAGCCGATAGATGTCGGCCGGCAGCATCCGTGTAATCGTCCAGCGCGCTGAAAAATTGTCCGGCGTCACTTCGGGAGCAGGAGCAGCGTCGCCCCAGTTGAAATCGATGCTCGCATCCTCGCGCGTGAGGACGGGCGCGCCGCTCAGATCGCGGTTGTTGTAGAATTCACCCAACCATCCCGTCACTTCGGCAACCGGCTGTACGCGTATGGGCTCCAGCACGAACGGCACAGCCAGGTCGGCGCCACTGAAGTCGGCCGTCGTGTCGCCCAGCATGAATTCGGTCAGGACCGGTGCGAGCTGGGGCAGCGCCTCGTCAAGCAGATCGTGGGATGCGCCGTCAATGATCAGATGCTGTCCGTTGCTCAGTCCTGCCAACACGGCGTCACCGTTGCCATCGGGCGTGAGGGCGTCCATGTTTCCGCTGACCAGCAGTACGGGGACGTCCGAGTTGACCGCCTCGCGAAATTCGTCATCCAGAACGACATCCCCCATGCTGCTACAGGTATCAAACCAGACGCCGTTGATGGCATTCCCTAGTAGGGCCGTTTCACTTTCTTGGTCGATTTGCACGAGGCGCTCTGCACTCGCGTTGGAAGCGCATTGGGCTAGGGCCGGCATCAGCGAGCCGCCCAGGTTCCGCCGCCAGGTCAGGGCCGCGTCGGCCAACCACGTATAGTCGCCCAGGGCCATTTCGGCATATCGGGCCGGCAGACTACGCTGCTCTGTCCCGGCCAGCGTGATCGCGGTTGCATACTGCAGGTCAAGTTCCCCCACCGTAACGTCGACAGGGTTCCCGTCCAGGGGATCCTCGATTGTCACGCTCACGGGCGCTGCGGACAGACGATCGAGCACCGTGGCCACCGTGCCCAGAAAGTCGGGCATCTCCTGCGTGAGCGCCGGGTCGGCCTTGACGCGGCCATCCAGCCGCACGAGCTGCTGCTGGACATCCGCAGGCAAGGTCAGCATCTGGTCGGGACCTAGAATGAGTATCATGGCCGCGCGGTCGATGCTTTCCGGCGACTCTTTGAGGAGGGTGAGGGCAACGTGGCTACCGAAGCCAACGCCAATGACGTCGATTTTGTCGTAGCCCAGGGCCTGACGCACGGCTTCCACATCACCAGCCATTTCTTGGGCATTGTAGCCGGCCAGGTCCACGCCGGCACCCTGCCAGAGATTGCTGCACAAGGCATAGTAGGCGCCCAGCACCCGGCCCAATCGATCACGCAAGGCAGGGCGATCCAGAGAAAGGTCGAAACGTCCCGGGCAATCCAGCCTGGGTCGCGCCTCCCCGATCCCGCGCGGCTCCATCAAGATGATGTCTGACGAGCCGCCGAAAAGTGCGGTCAAGGCAAGGAACTGGTCTGTAGAGGAAAGCGGACTCGTGCCATTCAGGGGGCTGTCGGTCAGAATGACCAGGGGCGGTCCCGGTTCGGTCGCCCGGGTGCGATAGCGGAGAAACGGGATTTCCACGGCCGAGTCGCTGCCCGTCACCCGGTTCTCTTCATCAACGAGACGCACCCATTCGGCAACCACAGGTTGCTGATCTTGGTTGTCGAGCAGGAAGGGCGTGATGGTCAAGACGGGTTCGGCAGGCGGGCTCGTACGCTGCGCCCGCACCCCCTGCGGCAGAATGCCTCCAAGCAGTGCGCAGACGAGCAGGAGGACGAAAGCGGATTTGGCCGATATACGTATGCCGCTGGGCATTCAGGTTACCTCATGACATTTACTGGGTGAATAGGGGTAGCAGCATTGTGGACCACGAGTGATTTCAGGCGGAATTGCCGATGTGGCTAGTATAGCACAGCCCCAAACTGCGCCAAAGCAGATAGAGTGCAGCAGGGAACTATCAATCGGCGATGCTCGCACGAAACGGCCGATTTAGTTCCGCCGGGATTTGCCTGCGGTCCGCTTGGCGCCGGGCAAGCACAGACTTTTCGCAACTGTACGCTTTCGATTGACATTCGAAGGGCGGCGACGGTAACATATGGGGATAGCTCGATATCGATTTTGATAGTATGTACTTGCGGTTTGATCGTCACGAGGTCTCCTATGTCTTCCCAACAATGCAACTCACCCTCCTCAGCCACAAGCCAGGCGTTCCGTCCCCGCCGCCTGCAGCAGTTTCTCCGTTCGGATTCGGCGGCCGGTGAGACAGGAGACCGTCGTCTGGTGATCCTCTTGATGATTCCGACCGTAACGATGATTTTGAATGCGGCAACGTTTGGCGTGGCGGTTCCGACCATCCGTACCGAATTTGGCATGAGCGCAGACGCGGCGGCCTGGCTCGTCACCGCCTACACGCTTCCGTTCATGATGCTTATGCCGCTCTATGGGAAATTAGGGGATGGCCTGGGCAAGCGCAACCTCATCATCATCGGCCTGGCGGTGTTTGTGGTCGGTACGGTGTTCACGTTGGTGGCGAGGGGAACCTGGCTGCTGTTGCTGGGGCGCGTGATCCAAGGGGCGGGCGTTGCGGGCATTGCGCCGTTGAGCATGGCCATTCTTTCCGAGCGCTTTCCGCCAAGCCGGCGCGGTCAGGCCCTGGGTACCTGGAACTCGGTAGGGCCGCTCGTCGGCATTGTCGGGCCCTTGACGGCCGGATTCATGATCGATATCTGGGGTTGGCGTTCAATCTTCATTCCGGCTTTATTCGTGGCATTGGGCGCGATTGTGGTGGTCTACCTGGGAATCCCTTCGCTGCGTACCGTGCAGTTGAGCTATCTGCGCCACTTCGACTGGCTGGGCGTACTGCTGTTGGGCGGGGCGATCACGTTTTTTGTCTTCTATCTCTCCAGCCGTGTGATTACCGGGGTCGAACCGCTGCGGGATTGGCGTCTCCTCGCTGCCGCCTTGGCCTGCGCCGCGACGTTCCTGTGGCGTGAGCGACATCAAGCAGATCCCTTTCTCAATCTGGCTCTCTTCCGCAACAGCAGCCTGCGCTTGGCGGCCACAGCGTCGGGTCTGCGGATGTTTACCATGAGCGGCATCGGTTTTTTGATGCCCCTCTTTCTGGCCGACGTGCATCTGCAGAGCGCATCCAGAATCGGCAGCATGCTCATGCTGAACGCTGCCGCGCTGCTGGTCACCATGCGCTTGGGCGGACGCCTGGCCGATCGGGTCGGCAGTCGCCAGCTCGTTGCCACCGGCATGAGTGTTCAGGCGCTGACCATGGTCTATTTCGGCGCCCTTTCTGCCGAGGCCTCGCGTTGGTTCGTGGCCGGCGGGCTGATCGTTCACGGAGTGGGCGCCGGACTTTCACTGGCGCCGCTGCATCGTGCCGCCATGAGTCATGTAGACGTCAGCGAAGCCGGGGCCGCGGCCGGGGTCTACAGCATGATCCGCTTCGGCGGAACGCTCATGGGAACGGCCCTGGGCGGCGTCTTGCTGCAGCAGGCCTTGGAGACCCACGCTGCGCCGGTTGAAGCGTACCGGATCGTCTTTTTTGCAATTGCAGGCGCGGCGGCAATGGGCGCATTTGTCGGTCTGTGGATTCCCGAATAGATAACTTGGACCGGATGGCCCATCCGGATCGGGCGGGCCGGCCAAACTGGAGGCGCTACGCGATCATGGTTTCTGCGTCCGATGCATGCGTTATTGCGGTCAGACCCTTTCGCCGTGGGCACGCGAACCATAACGGGCAAGATTGATACCAATGATTTCGTGTGTTCGCCAGTCTAGCCGCCGGGCGCCGGCGTCGGACGTCGCGGCGTCGTGGGGCTGTACGGGTTGAAGCGAGGCTCACTGGGCACCGTTCGCTCCGTGGGAAGATCATAGCGGCGCTGGACGTTCGTTGCCGGCGTAGGATTGGGTTGGCGGTCGGCTACGGGTCGCGGGGTACGAATGATCGTTCCCGCAATGATGACGCTTGAACTGAGACCGTTGCAGTTACGCAGCGTCGTAGTCGAAACGCCGGCCCGCCGGGCAATGCTGGAGAGTGTGTCACCCGGGCGTACCAGGTAGCTGAACGGGCAATCTAGCCGCTGATCGGGTAAGTCGATGCTGGCGATCTTCTGGACGGTCCCCGACGACGCCGGGGCGGCCGCAGGGTGCAATGTGGCGCCGAGGCGAGCAACACGCCCTTTTTGCGCGTCTGTGCCGCCTGCCGGTAAAACGGGCGCCAGGACCAACAGCAGGCCGAGCGTACCGGCCACCAGGATCAAGACGCCCAGCGCTGTTTGATTAATGACCCGGTTCCTACCGTTGATAGTCTGCATTGTCTTCTGTAGCGACGGAACAATTGCAGGTCACTGGCCATGCTGCGTCGGAAGCCGATGCTTCGGGGGTACAGTCTCCTTGAGCCAATCAGCGTTGTAGACTGGCATCGGGTACGCTGTAATATGCGCAGGTACGATAATCGCCGCGCGCTCGCATCTACTAGGGTGAGGATGAAATGGGAAAGACAAGGCACTGCTATCATCCGCTTGCCCTGCGCAAGATTATGATAATCAGACCGTTTCCTTGCGTTTTCCCTACGTTCTTATGACGAAATTATAGATCGTCCCGACACTATTGTCAACCTGATACGTTATTTTTAAGAAATATGAGAAATCTAGGGAACGCGCTCGCCAAAGTTGGCCGGCTTCGATGCATGTTTTTTACTAGGCCACTTTATCTAGCATCTGGAACCAGGCCGACACTAGGGGTAGGTAGAGTCTGTCGTATTTTGTGAAGAAGTAGCGCTGCTGCTTGATGTGTAGGAGGTCCGAATTTCCTGCCCCCGTTGCCAGCCATTCTCCCATTTGACGCCCCAAATAGCTGGCAACGGAGAGGCCGTGGCCGGCATAGCCATAGGCGAAATACAAGCCCGCGTGCGGACCGTTCTCGATCCAGCCGGCATGGGGCATCAGATCGAATGTCAGGCCGAGCTTACCCGACCATGTGTGGGTGACGGGCGTATCGGCAAGCTGGGGGAAGACTTCGACCATCCGCCGTCGCATCATCTGCGCGCTTTCGACGACGTCGAGATTCGGGGAAAGATTGTGACGCCCACCGAAGAGCATGCGCCCATCCGGGGTCAGGCGGAAATAGTTGAGGAAATTCTTGCTGTCGAAGAACATGCGTCCCCGGGGACTCAGCTCCGCCTGCAGTTCTCTGGAAAGGGGCTCAGTCGTGATGATGTAGCTCCCTACGGGAAAGACACCGCTGCGCACGTAGGGAACCAGGTCCGTCGTGTACCCATTTGTGGCCAGCAACACCTTGCCGGCCCTGACCGTCTCTGCGCCGGGATTGCCAATCTGCAGGCGCCAGCCGCTGCCGTCTCGCTCAATCTGGGTTACGGGACTCTCTTCGACCAGTTTCACCCCAGCTCGGGCTGCGGCCCGGGCCAAGCCGAAGACGTACTTGGCTGGGTGTAGTCCGGCCGCTTGCGTATCGACGATCGCGCCGTAGTAGGTGTCCGTGCCGATCTCGGCGTGTAGATCCTCTTTGGCTACCAGGCGCATGTCGTGATAATCCAGCTGCTGCGCATACCACGCCACGCCTTCTTCCATGGCTTTGTAGTGGCCCGGCTTGAAGGCAAGATAAAGATGGCCGCTGCGGGCGAAATCGCAATCGATTCCCTCGTTCAGGACGGTTGCCTCCACAAAGTCGACCGAATCCAGGGCCCACTGCCACAAGCGGCGACCCAAATCGGCCCCATAGCGCTTGAAGAGATGGGGCATGTCTTCCTTGAGCCCGGTCGTCATCATGCCGCCATTGCGACTGCTTGCCCCCCATCCGATGCTCTGGGCCTCGATAACCGCTACTTCAACGCCCGCCTTGGCCAAGGCGTGGGCCGCACTCAGGCCCGTGTAGCCGCTTCCGATAACCGCCACGTCGACGTGATCCGGCAGGGTTGCAGTCGGGAGGTCTGATGGTCGGGGGAAATCATCGGTCCAGAAGGGTGAAGTCTGCATGGCTTCCTCGATATTCATGCGAGCGGTTTGTGTCGGTGCGACGGCTGGCTTTGCACCGGGCAACATGGCTCAGGGTAACAAAATCAGGGTGCCCCATTGGGCCGGATCGTCATGGCGGGTGCGGGCCGGTGATGTCGCGACGATGGTTTCTTGGGCGGGCTCCTCGCTGTCGTTATCGTTGACTGCCAGCACAAAACCGAGTGCGGCCTGGGCCGGAATGGTCCCGCCATCGATCTCGAACAGACTCCAGGGCAGAAGGGCTTCGACGTGATATCCGCGCCATGTCCCGTCTTCTAGCCTGGGCGAGACCGCGCCGGCCGGTGCAAAGGCGCCTTCCCGATCATAGGGCAGCCACCGGTAACCCGTGAGTTGGTTGCCGTCAGGACCGAAGGCAAGGCCGATTTGATAATCGTCTTGGTTGACCTCGCGCGTCTCAAAATCGGCTGCCAGGCGCCGGTCGAGATTGATCTCGATGCTGTCGCCTTGCCAGGCATCGGTCCCGCCAGGCGCGGCCCGGTAGCGGTCATCCTGAACGCGTACCGCAACGTAGAGCCCTGTGCCATCCCAGGCGAATTGGGCCCGGGCGGACAGATCCGCGGCGCCGCTATACTCCCCGACATTGTAAACGACCGCTTCAATCGGAATCCAGTCGCTCGGCCAATCATTGAAGTTCCCGTCCAGCGTGATCGAGCCGGCTCGGGGCGCAAAGAGACGACCCTGTTCGCGGGGGCGAGTAGCCTCTTCCACAGTGGAGATATCGGTCGTTGTCTGGGGCGCAGTCGGTATGGGCGTCACCGTCAGGGCTCCTGTGGCCGGCGGTGTTGGGGACGTACTGGGCGGCGGCGTTCCGGGTGCAGGCAGTTCGCCGGGCGCGCGCACGCCGGCGCCGACGGTTCCGTTCCAACGGCCATTCTCCTGCGCTAGGAAGCGGATGGGTTGCCAGGCGCCGCCCGTTGCATGGTTGTAGAGGTTTTCCGGTGTACAGGACGCGACTGCTTCACTCTGCAGCATGAAGCCGCGCTCAAAATCCTGTACCCGGGCGCAGAACCCTTTTTCCGTGTCGGTCGCCCACCCCAAACTGGCGAAGATGTCGTCCCGAATACTCCATACATAACCAAAACCGCGTTCGGGCGCATAGAGACCGAGGGGCGGCTGCCCCCGGGAAGGGAAGTCCTGACCGCCCCAGCCCTCGT
>CAYZLP010000237.1:0-7300 GCA_964478635.1 uncultured Caldilineaceae bacterium | reverse complement strand
CGGTCAGGCGACCAGCGTTCCCTTGGTGCTGGGGACGCCCTGGCGGCGCACATCCAGTTGGGTCGCGGCATCCAGGGCGCGCCCGAGCGCCTTGAAGAGAGCCTCGACCTTGTGGTGGTCATTCCGACCGTAGAGGACCGCTGCGTGAATGTTCATGCGGCCGTGTATCGCCAAAGATTCGAAGAGATGAAATATCAGATCGGTGCCGAGCTGTCCCACCTTAGGGGTGACGAACTCGGCGTCAAAGACCGTGTAGGGCCGCCCGCCCAGATCGATCGCCACCCGGGCCAGGGCCTCATCCATGGGAACGTAGCTATGGGCGGTACGCACCAGCCCGCGACGCTCTCCAAGTGCCTGGTCAAACGCTTTGCCCAGGCAGATCAAGGTATCCTCGGCCGCGTGGTGATCGTCAACCTCCAGATCGCCCTGGGTCTCCACGGTGAGATCGAAGAGTCCATGGGCGGCAAAGAGGGTAAGCATGTGATCGAGGAATCCGACGCCGGTTTGAATCTCACTCTTGCCCTGGCCGTCTATGACAAGGTGCAGGCGTACCTGCGTTTCACCGGTCTTGCGCTCGATTGTGGCTTTTCGCGTAGGATTCATGAGTCGTTTTCACCGTGAACTGGATTGCCCAAGCTAGTGTACACGCGAGGGCGGCAGCAGCCAAGCCGGGCGGGTCCTCACCCTGCTTCGCCTCCTGGACGGAGGCTCCGCGTCCCTCTCCACCGGGTGGAGAGGGACAGCTTGGGCCCATTTCGCGCCCAAGCAGGGTGAGGCCAAGCCGTTCAGAGTACTTGTTCAAGCGCCGCCTTCGCCAGCGGTGACAGTCTTGCCATGACCGGCGCACGCTGCGCTTTGCGCACCTGGGCCAGCAGGCGGCGATAGTGATCGCCCCGCACTTTAGCCGGCACGGTCATAAGCTGCTGCTCGACTGCCTGCAAGCCCGCAGCATAGAGTGCAAGCGGGTCGACGGCCGCCAGATGCTCCGCATAGCCGCCGTCGTTCAACCCCCACCGGACCCGCCTGCGGGCCAGCCAAGACTCCAACTCCATGACGAGGGATGATTCACTGCCGCTCGCCGTCTCTTCCAGCTCACTGACGAGCGCGAAGATGGGCGCCGGTGACGTAATCCGGCAACAGGTGCAGGCCGGAAAGTCGGTGATTTGCAGTGCGCCCCCGCAGGTGAAGGCTTCCACTACCTTTGCCTTGCGGTCGCGCAGGATGACATGGCCGACCGCCAGCTGGTAGTCTTTCCGATTGTGCCAGGGATGGGTGATGGCCATACGGCGCATGTTGCCGTCGGCCGTAAATACAATTAGATCCATGCGTTCCGGATCGTAGTGTTGCTCGGTCGGGATGCTGAAGATATTAACGGTGAGCAATTGATAACCGACCTCTTCAGAGGAAGGAAACGGTGTGAACTCATAACCCAGCTCGCAAGCCGGGAAGCTAGTCATGGGAAAAGCTCCGTTTGGATTAAGTTGCTGAAGATCAGGCAATCTCCGTATTGTTCGGTTGTTTTTTGTCATTCTGTTCGTGTAACGGCCGCAGTGCGGTCGTTACACGAACAGAATGAATCATGCAAAAATCAACCCAACAGACTACTCATAGGGCGGGATCGACTGCCAGGAGCGCCAGGAGCCGGTCCGTCTGATCGGGGCGACCGACCGAGATGCGGATGCAATTTTCCAGGCCCGGCTTTTTGTAATGGCGCACCAACACGCCCCGCTGCTCCAGCGCGGCTTTTAGCGTACCGGCTTCCCGGCCCTTCACCCGGCAAAGGATGAAGTTTGCCTGGGATGGGACAGGGTCAAGATACGGAATGACCTGCAGACCGCGCAGGAGACGAGACCGCTCTTCCTTCAGCCGGGCGACGACCGCCAGTATCTCATCGACCGCGCGTAGGCTCGCCAGACCTGCCACCGTGGCGGCCACATTGACGTTGTACGGCTGCTTGAACTTCCACAATTGCGCCATGAGCCACCCGGGGCAGATGCCGTAGCCGAGCCGCAGTCCGGCAATGCCCGCAGCCTTGCTGAAGGTGCGCAGTACGACCAGGTTCTCATGGCGCAGCACCCAATCCGCCCGGCTTGCATGATCGGCAAACTCGACGTAAGCCTCATCCAGGACGACGAGCAAGGGCAGAGCCAGCAGACGGACCAAATCGGCGTCGGGCAGCCAGGTACCCGATGGATTATTGGGGGAAGTCAAGAAGAGCAGCTTCGGTCGAATCGCACCGTTTGCCGCCGGATTGCTCGGCTCCAACCGCGCCTCAATTGCGCCGACGTCCACGCTGTAATCGGCCAGGCGCGGCACATCGAACACCTGCGCCCCCACCAGGCCGGCGTCGAAGCTGTACATGCCGAAGGTAGGCGGGCAGTTGATGATGCCGTCCCCCGGCCCCAGAAAGAGACGGCTCAGATAGTCGAGCATCTCATCCGCGCCATGGCTGGGCAGGATATGCTCGGCCGGGACGCCGACGAAGTCGCTCAGGGCAGTACGCAGTTCGCTCTGCTGGGGATCGGGATAGATGTGGTAATAGGGATATTCCGCCAGCGCCTCGGCCACGGCCGGCACGGGGCCATAGGGGTTTTCGTTGGCGTCCAGCTTGATGATGTCGTCCGCCGCCATGCCCAGGCGCTTGCTCAGCACCTCAAACGGCTGGATAGGCGTATAGGGTTCAAGTTCGGCCACGTGGGGCTGGAGCAGATTGCGAATATCCATGGCTACTTTCGACCTCCGCAACGTCGTTGCCGGCGAGTGATTACTTGCTGTCGAGCCTGCGCCGGACCGCCGCGGCATGGCCGGTCAAGCCTTCGGCCCGGGCCAGGGTCTCGGCCACGGGACCAATGGCCTGGAGCGCCTGCTCGTTCAGATTGACGACGCTGATGATCTTCAGAAAATCGTTCACGTTGATCGGGCTGGCGAAACGCGCCGTGCCGCCCGTGGGCATGACGTGGCTGGGACCGGCCACATAGTCGCCCAGCACTTCAAAGCTCCGCTCGCCGACAAAGACGCCACCGGCGTGCTGCACGCGATCGAGATAGCGCTGCGGGTCGTCGACCAACAGGCAGAGATGCTCGGGCGCATAGGCATTGGCCAGGTCCAAGGCCTCCTCCAGCGACGCCGTTACGACGATGCCGCTGCCGCGCCCGATGGAGCCCAGGATAATCTCGGCCCGTTCCAATTCTTCCAATTGCGCCATGACAGCGGCTTGAACCTGCTCGGCCAGGGCGGCGCTGGGCGTGAGCAGGATGGCGCTGGCCAAAATGTCGTGCTCGGCCTGGGCCAGCATATCGGCGGCGGCCAACGCGGGATCAGCCTGGGCATCGGCGATGACGACGGTCTCGGTCGGACCCGGCAGGCCGTCGATCCCGACCATGCCGAAGACCTGGCGCTTGGCCAAAGTCGTAAACAGATTGCCCGGTCCGCAAATCTTGTCGACAGCCCCGATGCGCTCCGTCCCGAAGGCCAGCGCGCCGATGGCCTGCGCGCCGCCGCCCACATAGATGGCGTCTACGCCGGCAATATGGGCCGCGACCAGGGTCGCCGGATGGGGCAGGCCCGTCTCACGCTGGGGCGGCGAAATGATGGCAATGTGGGGTACGCCCGCCACCTTGGCCGGCACGGCCGTCATAAGCACCGAACTGGGCAGGGGGGCGGTGCCGCCGGGCACATAGACGCCGACCCGTGCGATGGGCCGGGCGATCTGACCCAACGTTCCCTCTTCATCCTCGTGCAGCCAGGTGAGGGAAGGTTGACGCCGGTGAAAGGCGGCGATGCGTTCGGCCGCTGCCTGCAAAGCCCCAATCACTGCGGGATCGAGCTGCCCATAGGCAGCCTCGATCGCAGTATCGTCCACTACCGGGCTCTCTGGCGAGACTCGATCCAGGGTTGCCGTCCATTCCAGCAAGGCGGCATCGCCCCGGGCGCGGACATCGGCCAGAATCCGGCGCACTGCTTCGTCGGGCGATATACGTTCGCCGAATATTCGGGCAATACCGTCCAAAAGCTGTTCGGGCACGCCGATCTCGTCCCAGGCCGGGCGCCGTAAAATCGTCGCCTGGGCGGCCGGCACATCCAGAATGCGTATTGCTTCAAACCCTTCCATGCAACGTCTCAATCCTCTTCAAAACGTGAACCCTTAGACCGCGTCAACGAACGACTATCGGCCCCTATTCGGTAAGCCGCTCGGCATCCTCGATGCGCCCGAGGACGACGAGGATATCTTCCGGCTGAATGCGGAAATTGGCGCTGGGGCTCACGAACAGCTCGTCTCCCCGGCGCACGGCCATGGCCGTTAGCCCGTAGCGCTGGCGCATTTCGCACTCAGAGAGGCTGCGATCCCAGAAGCTGGGCGGGGCAATGAGCTCCACGACGCCCACATCGTTGCTGACCTCCAGGTAGTCGACGAAGTGACCGGCGGCCAGACGTCGCCCGAGTCGCACGCCGGCTTCATGCTCGGGCAGAATCACCTCATTCACACCGACACGCAGCAGGATCTCCTTCTGGGTCATGGTGCGCGCTTTGGCAATAATCCGCTCCACCCCCAGGCGCTGAAGCAGCACGCAGGCCAGCAAGCCGCTTTCGAAATCGGTGCCGATGCAGACCACGCCGGTCTCGAATGCGTCCACGCCTGTCTGACGGAGCGCATCGATATTGGTGGCGTCAAGCTGCACGACATGGGGCAGAGAGGTGCTCAGATGCTGGACCCGGTCGGCATCGATATCCACGGCCAACACGTTGTGGCCATAGCTGACCAGCGTCCGCGCGACCGATGTGCCGAAGCGCCCCAGACCGATCACGACAAACTCTTCCTTCTTGCGTTTATGCCGCATAGATGGCCGGGCCCGCTCTTTGTCCGGATTCTCTGATGCTGTCTCCGATGGCCCATTTTTGGCGCTGTTCTGATTCAAGAAGCTGAGCCAGCTATCATCCTTTTTTGCCACAAATTCCTCCTCCCCTGTGCAGCGACGTCAACCACCAATTCACGAATCGGAAGCCGGATAGAAGACTACTTCATGACCCACGAATTCGCCATCATCATAATCGAAGCGGGCCGAAAAGAAGGGGGCCTCATCCAGCCATGGGATGAAGATCCGGTCGCCCGGCCACAGTTCCAGGTCAAGCAGCTCATCGTCGTCGATCCAGGCCAGCACGCCTTCGGGCGGCTCGATAAGCTCGCCGCCGGCATAGTCCGCCGTGAAGACGAAGGCCATCCAGTCGACCTCATCGGCAAAGACCGGAAAGGTGAGGATGCCGCGCAGCTGCAAATTCGTTACCGTAACGCCGCTCTCCTCGTAGATTTCCCGTACGGCGCACGCTTCCGGCGTCTCACCCGGCTCAAACTTACCGCCAAGACCGTTCCACTTGCCGGCATGCATGTCGTTCTCTCGTTTGATGCGGTGGAGCATCAGCGTTTTGCCGTTGTGTCGCACGTAGCAGAGTGTACCGAGTTGGAACATGGTTGGTTTGCTTCCATCCAGTCTATTCACCGGAGTGACTGTCACTGGCCCAAACGGGTTTGGTCAGCCCCAACTCGTTATGCCAGTGACAGTCACTCCGGCGCGACGCAAATTCAATAGCGCGCCAATTCGCGCGCCAGCGCCTCGATCTTCGCAGCATTGGGCCGGTAGGCATCCTCCAGAGGCGGGCTGAAGGGCACGGGCGTGTCCAGCCCACCCAGGCGGCGAACGGGCGCATCCAGCCATTCAAAGGCTTCTTCGGCAATCTGGGCCGCGATTTCAGCACCCAATCCGGCCAGTTGGGTGGCGGAGTGAACGATCAAGATCTTGCCCGTTCTGCGCGCCGTCTCCAAAATAGCCTCGCGATCCAGAGGCTTCAGCGTGCGTAGATCGAGCACATCGGCCTGGATACCGTCCGCGCCGAGGCGTTCTGCAGCTTCCAGCGCTTCCCGTACCTGCGCGGCGTAGGTGATGATAGACAGGTCATCGCCGGATCGCACCCGCTGCGCCTTGCCCAGGGGCACGACATACTCGCCTTCCGGTACATACCCTTTGGCTGAACGGTAGAGAGGCTTGCTTTCGAAATAGATAACGGGATTGTTGTCCCGAATCGCCGCGCTGAGCAGGCCCTTGGCATCGGCAGGCGTAGCCGGCGCCACCACCTTTAAGCCGGGCGTGTGCACAAACCATGCCTCGGGGTTTTGGCTATGGTAGGGGCCTGAACGAATGCCGCCGTCACTGGGCGCACGGATGACCCAGGGCACCGCGCCGCCCCACCGGTAGTGGGTGGTGGCGGCAAATTGCACGATGCTGTCGAAGGCCGACGAAATGAAGTCGGCAAATTGCATCTCGATGACGGGCCGCAGACCCATGAGGGCCATACCCGTAGCTGCACCCACAAAACCCAATTCAGCCAGGGGCATGTTCATCACGCGCCCGTCACCGAACTCGGTGGCCAGTCCCTTGGTCACCTTGAAGGCGCCGCCGAACTCCCCGCCGATATCTTCGCCCATGACGAAGACATCGGGATCCCGGCGCATCTCCTCGCGGAGTGCTTCACTGATCGCGGCAATATAGGTCAGTTGACGGTCGGATGCGGCATCGCTCCCGGCATCAGCAAAACCAAAGGTTAGCGGTTGCTCTGGCATAATCCTTGCATCCGGTTAGCGTACGCCGCCCACAAAGCGACAGCCGGCCTGCTCCGGCGAGAAGTCTTCGGGCCATTTGGTGAATTCGTTGTACATGGCAAGCGAGAGGGTTGCGCCCGTTAAGTCCGCGCCGCTCAGATCGGACCAGCCGAGCATGGCAACCTGCAGGTTGGCATCGCGCAGATCTGCGCCGCTCAGATCGGCCCAGTGCAGATCGGCGCCGCTTAGGTTTGCCCCGCGCAATTTCGCATTGGTCAAGATGCAGCCATTGAGAATGGCCCGGGCCAGATTGGCGTCGGTCAAATCCGCGCCGGAGAGATCCGCGCCGATGAGGTTGCCTTCTTCCAGGTTGACGGCCTGCAGATTGGCATCGGTCATTTGGGTCCAATAGAGCGCCGTATCCCGCAGATCTGCGGTCTCCAAGTTGGCGTCATTGAGATCGGCGCCAGAGAGATCCGCGCCCGTTAAATCGGCATCGGCCAATTCGGCGCCGGCCAGGTCGGCATCCTGGAGATCGGCATTCTGCAAATCGAGCCCGCCGTCTACAGGCGTTGCGGCCGCGAGGGTCGGACGCAGGGTCGCCGCCCACGTGCGAATGGCATCCCAATCCCGGTAGTCGCCATGGGGACCGGCCGCTTCCGGCATAATGATCCGCCGGGAAGGGTCCAGGGAGCCGGCAACAAGGCC
>CAYZLP010000236.1:0-7308 GCA_964478635.1 uncultured Caldilineaceae bacterium | reverse complement strand
CGCCGCCGTCATGGGAGTAGGAAGCCGGCCCGCTCTGGTCGCGCAACAGAATCAGCTTGCCCGTCGGCAGGGCCACGGCCGTGACCAGAATGGCCGCCAGCAAGCCCCAGCGGAGGCGCGTGCGCCAGCGTCCGGCCAGTGCCAGGTCGACCACAAGATAGAGCAGCAGCAGTCCCAGGGTCACGGCATTCAGTAGCAGGCCAATGGGTTCGCCGGGTCGGGGGCCGATCTCGCCCATGGCGCTGTAGCCTGCCGCCGGCAGGATGTTGCCCAGGAAGGAATGGCGCAGCACATCCTGGACCCGGGTGGGCAGCGCGGCGCTTTCGGCCAACCCCAGTATCTGCAGGTGGGCAAAGACCAGCAAAGCCAGCAGCAGCGTGCTCCAACCGGGCGGGCGCGGGCTGCCTTCCTCGCCCTTGATTCGCATCTGACTCACTATTGCCCTCCCTGCCAGCCGTAGAGTCGTGCATCCGTACCCGGAACGAAGAGCCAGGTTCCGGCCACGGCGCCGGCTGTGGCCGGGCGCGACGGATTGCTGAAGGCGCTGAGCGGGGCGCCGTTACGCTTGTCGAAATAGCGAATGCTGCCGTCTTGCTGAATGATGAGGACTTCGTTGTCGTCCACGAACGGGCCGGCGATCACGCCATCGCTCAAGGGGACGCTGCTCGGGTTTTCCCAGGCATTCTGGGCATCCTCCCGCCGCATGGCCCGGAGAAAATTGTTGCCGGCGATGTAGAGCCGCTCGTCATCGACGGCCAGGCCCGTAATCACCACGCTGCCGAGTTGGAACTGCTGTTTCTGGAGCCCCGTATTGGCGTCCAGAATGGTAATCCGGCCCGCCTCGTCGGCAATATACAGCTCGGCCAGGGCATAGGAGCCCGGACGCACATAGACGGGCGGGGTCACCAGCCGGGAATTGATCGGGTAGCGCCAGATCTGCCGGAGACGATCCGACGGATCAAACGGGTCAAAGGCATAGAGCGTCGTTCCGCCCACGTAGACCAGCTGATCCCCAACGGCAGCATATTGGATGTTGGCGCCGTCCACGGTTTTGGACGCAATTGAGGCCATGTTTTCCCGCTCGACCAGAAAGAGCCGCCCGTTGCCATCCGCGGTGCCGACCGTAGAGACCAGGAGATAGCGATCGATCAAGTTGATGCCGCCGCCGTTTTGACTAGGGGGAGCGAGATTGGCGCTGCCGATGATACTGGCGCTGTCCGAACGGAGTTTGACCAGCCGCCCGCTCTCATCGAGCATGTAGGCGACGCCGTCGGCCATGGCAGCCGCCAGTCGACTGGTGTTGTTGATGAGCACCCGGCCCCGCTGATTGCCCCCCACGCGATCCTGAAAATAGACGTGACCGTCGTTGCTTGAGACCACCACATTGTTGCCGGCAACGGTCAATGGCGATACGAGCGATTGGCCCGAAACGTTTTGATTCCACAACGGCTGCAGCGGAGGGCGGGGCAGGGTCGGCAATCGGGCTTGATTGGCCGGATCGTGGCGCAAGAGCGGGTAGTCGCCTGCCGGGATGGGCGTGGGCGTCACAATGGGCGTGGCGTCAGTCGGCGGCAGCCGCGTCGGCAGGCGAGTGGCCAGCCAACGTGCATCGTCGGACGGCTCTTCCGTAGGCAACGCCGCCCCAAAATCGTTAGCAGTCGGAATGGCATGGGCCTGGCGAATCCAGAAGAAATCGTTGCTCCCATCAATTCGTCCGTATACCCATTCCCCACTTGTGGTGCGTCCCGAAAGCAGCAGCTGCTGCCCGTCGTTTAGCCTTTGGGTGAACGTGTAGATGGAACTGGGACCCTGGTAGGCCGCGGCCGGCAGCTCATCCGAGGCGCGCACAACGGCGCGCATCTCGTTGGCCACAAAGGGCGGCGGTGGCGGACCTGTCGTCGGCAGAGGCGTCGGCGTGTTTGTCGGCACAGGCGTCGGCGTGGCTGTTGCCTCGTCGAAAGGCGTGGGGCTCTGTAGTGGGGAATCGTCCTGGGCAGGCGGAGGCGAGGCCAGGGGAGATTCGGGCGCCGCTTGCGTGCGTTCCTGGCCGGAGACGATGGGCAGCAAGACATCCGCCTGCGCCGGCGTCGGGCTGACGTCCAATGGAAGTGGCGTCGCTTCTGTGCCTTCACCCTGGACGACGATGGGCACGAAGATATCCTGGGCCTCCAGCGTGAGTTCGATGGCCGGCGTGACGAAGCCGATTTCGGCGCTGTAGGTTGCGGCCGCCGCGATGTCCTCGCTGACGCGTGTGGCCCGGAAATCAGCTGTGGCCGTCGCCTGCGCGCGTGCCGTCGCAGTTGGCGTCGGCGTCGGACCGAAGACCAGCGCCTCACCCATGGCCCAGCGCAAAATACCCACACCCACAACAGTGAGGACCGTCACGATTACGATCAGCATGGCAATCGAGAGCGCCCGGCCTGAATCGGGCGGTAAATCCGAGGACATAGACATGCATCCCTTCCCCTTTTGGCCATTGTAGCAACAAAGGAAAGGCCATCCAAACCAGGGGCGCAATGCTTGCGTTTTCATTACCCGGGTTTATAATGCTATTGGGTCATCTGTGGCCGGACCGGTGAACTCTCGACACAGGATTGGCCGGAGCGAGCCTAACTTTGGGGCTCCCACCTGGGTGGTATTCCTATACAGGCTGCGGTCTTGTCGCTGCGTAAGTGTGGTCACAGAATCTTCCTTCCGTTTCCGGCTACGCTGGCGGTCGTCACCAAGTTTGCTCGGAAGCGAGCCGGTTTTGGCCGTGTGAACAAGCTCCGATGCGTCTTCCCAAGCGGAATTTGCACCCTGGTAGCGGTGGGCGCCTTCGAAAGAATGGCACACATGGCCGCATGAGAGGAATGGAATGTGATCCAAGAAGCAGAGGGCAAGGTAGAATTGGCAATCTACATCGCGCCCCACTGCGGCAACTGTGACTATGCGCTTACGGTTGCCGCCCAGATTCGACAAGATTATCCGGACGTAAGCTTGCGGGTAGTCGATGTGTCTATATCAGAAGATCAGGTGCCGGAGGCCGTTTTCGCGACGCCGACCTACTTACTCAACGGCCGGGTCTGGTCGCTGGGCAATCCGTCCCAAGAGAAGATCGAGGAAGCGCTCGGCCGCGCGCGCGCGTAGACAGCCTTCCGCCCTCGAACGTGCACGCCTATTGTAGCCAACTGGAGCAGACTGTGACACCAGAAGAAACCAGCACCGCAACGCAACCTGCGGAAAAAATGAAATACTTGTCGGAACTCTTTGTCTTCCAGGATTTGTCGCCGCGGGAGATGGAGGAGTTGAATCGCATTACGACCATGAGCACCGTCAGCAAAGGGCGTGTCTTTTATCGCCCTGAGGAACCGGGTGAGGTGCTCTTTATTCTGAAAGAGGGCCGCGTTCAGCTTTACCGCATTAGCCCCGAGGGCAAAAAACTCGTCATCACCACCCTGGGTTCCCATACGCTCTTCGGCGAAATGGCCTTGCTGGGCGCCAAGATGCATAACACTTTTGCCGAAGCGGTGGAAGATTGTTTGATCTGCGTGATGAGCCGGGCCGACTTGGAACGATTGATTCTCAACAAGCCCCAAGTCGCATTGCGCCTGCTGGACATCACCGGCAAGCGCCTTCGGGAAGCGGAAGAGCGCCTGGAGAACATGGCTTTCAAGGGTATTCCCGCCCGCCTGGCAAGCCTCCTGCTGCGCCTTGCCGCAGAACAGGGCAGTGAAGAGATCGTGGGCTTGACGCACCAGGACCTGGCCGAGAGTGTGGGCACCTATCGCGAGACGGCAACCCAGGTGCTTAACGATCTCAAGAGCGAGGGACTCATCGAAATTGGCCGTAAGCGAATTGAGATCCTTGATGTTGAGGGGCTGGAGGAAGTCGCCGAGAGCTAGCGAGACAGTTGACAACTGCGGCGAAGGTAAGTACAATCACGAGGAAATCAGCCGTTTGTGCGCTTTGTAACAAAGCAAATCTACGCTTTATTCCGGCGTAGTCATCGTCATACAAAGCTCTTATAGTACAACTGTAGCGTCCTAAACTGTACCTCGAGGAGGACCCTCTAATGACCCATGTGATTTTCGAACTCTGTATTCGCGACGGCGCCTGCGTCGAAGTCTGCCCGGTTGAGTGTATTATCCCCGGTCAGCCGGAAGACGAATGGCCCTGGTACTACATCGATCCGGATACCTGCATCGACTGTGGCGCATGTGTGCCCGAATGCCCGGTAGAGGCAATTCTGCCGGAAGAGGATATGCCGGACGAGTACGCCTATGCCACAGAGCTCAACGCGCTCTTCTTCACGGACGGGCCGGGCTACGCCGCGCTTGATATGGGCTAGATTCCCAACGCGTATACGCAAAGACCTCTGCCCAGGCAGAGGTCTTTTCATTTCAGGCAGAAGGTACGTCGTTACCGCCGGCTGGCTGTATCCCGCCGGCTGAGCCTGTCGAAGCCTGCGGCAGTTGCGTACTTTCCATCACAGTCGATTTATCCAGGTTTGCTTGCACAAAGCGAAGGGAGGCACCATGAGCGAAGAAGAGCAACGCCGGCAGCCTGATTGGAGCAACGTCACGCGGGTCTTGGTCATCATGGCCCATCCTGACGATCCCGATTTCATCTGCGCCGGTACGGCCCTGCAGATGGCGCGCCAGGGGATCGAAGTGACCTACATGATCCTGACCAATGGCGACAAGGGCAATCACAACCCGGAGATCACGCGCAATCAGCTGATCGCCATGCGGCAGATCGAACAGCGTCGGGCTGCCGAGTTGTGCGGTGTCAAGAATGTGCTCTTCATGGGCGAAGAAGACGGATTTCTCCAGTCCACCAAACGCCTGCGCAAGCGCGTCACCCGGGAGATTCGCCGCATCCGGCCGGAGCTGATTATCTGTCCCGATCCCGACCGGTATCTGGTGGGAGATAACTACATCAACCATCCCGACCATCGCAATGCCGGCCTGGTTGCCCTGGAGGCGATCTTCCCCGCGGCCGACAACCCCATGTTCTACCCCGACATGGCCGATGAAGGATACAAGCCCCATAAAATCAGCCAGCTCTACGTCAATGGACACCCGGAAGCCAATGTGACCATTGACATCACGCCCGACATCGAAACCAAGATTGCCGCCATTCTCAGCCACGAAAGCCAGTTTACCGAGCCCGAAAAAATGAAAGAGTGGCTGGAGACGCGGTGGGGGGAAGAGGATGAAGAGGGCAACAAGCGTTACGTCGAACGCTTCAAAGGCATGTGGTTTGACTAAGATCTTTTCGTAGAGAGAACAAAAAAAGCTGCGGCAGCTTCACTGATAGCTGCCGCAGCTTTTTGGTTCAGCAACGCGCACGCGTTTGCCGCGTCCGACTACTGCATATCCGCCATCTGCTCGGCCAGAATCTCGTTGGCCGTCGCAGTCAGTTCGTCCAGCGCTTCCTGTACCGGTTCGCCGTCCACAATGGCGGCCATGGTGACTTCCGCCTCATCGCGCACGAAGTCATAGCCCGGCACGGGCGGCTCGGCCACGCCGTACTGAAGCAGATCGAACGCCGTCTCATAGGCGGGATCGGAAGCGAAATAGTCGCCCAGACCTTCGGCCACGCTCTGGCGCACGGGGAAGTAGTTGCTGGCCTCAGCCCAGGTCGCCTGGACTTCGGGGCTCGTATAATATTTGACGAAAAGCCACGCAGCCAGCTCTTGCTCCGGCGTCGTCTTGGGAATACTGACGCTGGCGCCGTAGATGTTCATTACCGGATCGGCCGTGGTGCGGGGCAGCGGCGCCACGCTCCAGCTGAAATCGGCGCCCTCAGAGACCGCGCCTTCATAGAAAGGCAGGCCGGAGCTGGAGCCGACAGTGAAGAGCAGGTTGCCGTTGCCGAAGTCGGTCTGATCGCCGTACTGTTCGGCTACGACCACGGCGCAACCTTCGCTGAAGAGATCCTGGAGGAACTGCATGGCGGCCACGGCGCCTTCGCTGTTGTAGTCGAATTCACCTGCCTCATAGTCGAAGACATCGCCGCCGAATGCGAATGCCCAACTTGCCAGGCGGGAGGCGTCGACACTCAGCTGATACCCCACGCTGGGCGCATCACCTACGGCCCCGCTGAAGGGATTCGCCGTGGCAGCGCAGGCCATTTCCCTGAACTCTTCCGGCGTCGTCGGCGGGCCGTCAAAGCCCAATTCGGTCAGCCAATCCTGGTTGTAATACATGACCTCCATGGAGCGGTTCGGCGGAAAGCCCAGGCGCTGGTTGCCGAAGCTGGGGAAGACGTCTGCGCTGATGAAGCCTGGGAAGAAGTCGGCCATCTCCTCATCGGCCAGTCCCCACATGTCGCTTTCCACCAGACCGGTCATGTCAACCAGCGAGTCGGCCAACTGATAGGTGGCCGCCTGATTCTGATAGGCGACGACCAGGCTGGGCGCATCGGGGCTGTTGAGCACGTTGAGCATCTTGTTGAAGATGTCACCGTACCCGCCCTGATATTCTGCGACGACCGTAATGCCATATTCGTTGCTGCTGTTGAATTCTTCGATGATCGCGTTGAGCGCTTCTTCACGTTCGCGGGTGTGCTGGTGCCAGAAGGTCACCGTCTGACCGCTGGGATCGACGCTCTCCCAATCCATGGCCATTTCCTCATCCATGGCCTCGGCATCATCGTCTGCCATGGCTCCGGCATCGTCGGCCGGCGCTTCCGCCGCCGGTGCAGTCGGTGCCGCCGGTGCCGCCGGTGCAGCACAGCCGGCGAAGGCCAATGCCGCAATGAGCATCAGTGCCAGCAACCAAGTTTTGCGGGTCAACATAGTCGTTTCACTCCTAAATTTGTGATGTGTTTGTGATTTGGCTTCCTCTATCCTTTCAGCCCGGAAGAGGCGATGCCTTCAGTGAACTGCTTCTGGGTGATGAAATAGAGAATAAGCACAGGAATAATGGTAATCACGGACGCGGCCATGATCAGCTGTGTTTCCGGGCCTGCTTCCGACTGGAGCGTCCAGAGACCGACCATAAGCGGGCGCCAGGTGTCTTTCGTTGTTACGAGCAAGGGCCAGAGAAAATCGTTCCAAGACGCAATAAAGCCGAAGATCGTGACCGTAAGGATGGCTGCCTTGCTAATGGGCAACACGATCTGGATCAGGAACCGCAGATGGCCGGAACCGTCGATTCGGGCCGCATCCCATAATTCCCATGGCACCTGCGCGAAAAATTGACGCAAGAGGAAAATGCTGAAGACGCTTACCATATAGGGTACGGTGATCCCCTGGAGCGTGTTGAGCCAAGATCCGCCCGGCAAGGGGATGAAGGGAATGCGCCCGCTCACCAGCTGGAA
>CAYZLP010000235.1:0-7316 GCA_964478635.1 uncultured Caldilineaceae bacterium | reverse complement strand
ACCTCGTATCCAACTCTTGGATTTGTACCCCAGATCTCTACAATTATCCATACCGTCTTTTTGACAGCCGCACTACAATAAACCCTGCCTCATAGCATGCTGGCCAGTCGCAGTTCCAAAATGACACGACGGCATGAGCATCTATGTCTCGCTGCATGCAGCACTTTCCCCGACGAACCAACAGGTAAACGCAGACTCACTGTGTGAGCGTTGCCGAAAGCACCCATGAGATTCCAGGAGGCAATCCCGCTGCATACAATGAAATCGTCCAGGAATTTCTGTCAACACATTCAGGCTAGGCAGCATGTAGCGCGATTTCTGGACCGGACCCATGACCAATGCGTGGGTACCGATACATTTAGAGCATTCAGCGGGGAAAGTGAAAAGGAGAGATCCCATATGCGAACAAATAGAACGAAAACTTTTATGGTAATTTTGATCATTCCACTGCTGGCTGGTCTGGTGCTAACGGGTCTGATAGGCGTTACGCTCACGAGCGGAAAGCTGATCGATCCACCGTCTGCTCATGCGGCCGGTGTCGTCCCCTCGATAAGCTCTACGGAGTTCGATGCACCCGCAGGTTTTGGTGCGGTCTCATCAAAATCTGCGCCCGCTCTACGGCCATCTCTACGCATCTCTATTCCCTACGGCTTTGCGGCCAACTTTCCCATTCGCGCCAATGGGCAGGATGTGCTGGTGGAAGGCCACGGTAGCTGTACCGGCGGAGAATCGTTTACAGTAGCCGTCACCGTTACCCACGATGCAACTGGCAACATGGCTCGGGGTGAGCTGACGGAAGCTTGTGCCGGCGAGATGATACGGCAAGAATGGCAGCTTACCGCCGTAGCTGTAGACGAAGCGCTTCCCCTGGGCTTGGCCGAATCATGTGGATTGGTACAGACGAAGGACGGTGGCGCCGTCACAGACGAACAAGAATGGTGTGTCGATGTGAATTTGGGCGACTATCTCTTCTTGCCCATGATCACAAATGAGGAGTAGGCGCCCTGAGATTTCGTTCATTCGGCTGCGCTGGCGCTATTGACGAGCCAGCGCAGCCTGACATCTCATAGTTCGCGTGGCGGCAAGACCAGGCAAACACCGTCGGGGCTCCCATAGCTGACCATGAGCAGCGTTATGGCGAACTCCCAATGGTGTCGATCTTCCGTACCTCCCCAGTGAGACTGATGACGTACGCCACGTCGTCGATGACCTCGAACGAGGTCGGCCGGTCCAGACCCTCAGCAATGACGCTGAATGTGCTGTCCCTGTTGACCATGACGAGCGAGCCGGTGTTCGGCAGGGCAGGCGAACCCTCATCTGCGCCCTCGGGAAAGTCGCCCTGGGATAGCGCGTAGATGGTCCCATCGCTATCGATCTCCACATCAACCAACAGCTGCGCGCCGGAGGCAATCTCCGCAACAGTGGGCGCCTCGGCTTCGAATGCCACAACCTTGCCGTCCTCCGGGAGATGGGGACTGGGGCCTGCCTCGGCTATGTAGACCATATCCTCCGCCACCGCCAGCCCCGTGGGGACGATATTGTCGAACGCCATTCTCTCGCTGATCTCACCGTCGAGTGTCACATAGAGCAGACGGTTATGGTGACCGTCGCTCACCAGAAGCCCGTCGCCGAATGGATCCATGGCGTAGTGGACACCCGACGGAATGAAGACGTCGCTCTGTGATGGATTGTCAATGGACCACTGGCCAATGTCGGTGATGACGGTGAGGCTGTCTGAGTCGTCTACCCGATAGATGCCAACAACGCCAGGAGAATCGACAGGGGCCGGAAGGTCGGCGCCAACCATGGTCACCAGCGCATAGGCGGTTTCATCGATAAATGCGACGTCGGTCACTCCGCCAATCTCCAGTACCGCTGCTGGCAAACCTTCGACCAGCGTAGTCATCTCCCCGGTCTCCAGATCGACACGCGCGATCCGGCCGATTGCGCCTTCGGTGACGTACAGCGCACCATCCGGACCGACGGTGCTGCCCATGGCGCCTCTCAAGCCCGTCACGAGGGGTTCGGGATCTACTGCGGTCTCTTGGACAGTGAGACCACCATCTTGCACCATGGTCTCAGGCTCTACCGTCGCGATTGGCTGTACACAGGCGCCCATCATCATGGCCAACGCCACAAACAGGATAGCGGTGAGCGTACTCTTGCGTTTCATCTGAAATTCTCCTTGGTTGGTTCAACAGCTGATAGTCAACAAAGGCGCCCATCTTGCGCGCAATCGCTCGTCGTACTCGAGAAGCCGGCCATACACCTCGGCGCCAGGTCCGAATGTTCGATCAAGGTCGCCAGATCATCCCCATCCGTGCTCTTGTTGCTCGATCGGAATGCTGAGCGCTCAGTTTCAACGTGTCAAGCGTTGCAGAAACCGCAGCACCTCGTTCACGAACAGGTCGGGATTCGTATCCATGGCAATGTGTTGCTGACCGGGCAAAGACACCACTGTACTGGTTGATAGCGCTGAATTAACCGCCTCGATTGCCCTCTGAAACAGCGGTGGGCTGTCCCCGCCTAGCAGCAGCAGTGTAGGTATCCGGAGAGTAGCGAATTTTTCGGAATCGAAACGATATGATCGATCGATCGCCAACTCCCTGGGGATCGTTGGTGCAAGTTGGATCCGCACTTTCCACATGGGCAATCGACGATACGTCTCAAACTCATGCTCGGGCATCCTCACGACCTCCCGCATGAACAACGTCAGCGCAGCCTCCAGGTCACCGCTGTCAATCAGGGCCTGCATCCTATCTGGAATACTCGACGGATACATGGGAAGGCCCGTGGGAATAGGCGGCTCATAGAGAAGCAATCCACGAATCTTGTCTGTCAGCAGAGCACCTTCGAGAGCGCAGACGGCGCCGTACGAATGGCCGAGTACAAGAACCGGTTCACGGCTGCGTGCCAGGACCGCAGCCACATCCTCTGCTTCACGCATGATGTCGTAATCAGGGGAATCCGCACTGCCTCCGCGGCCACGGCGGTCCATTGCGTAAACCGTGAAATGCTGCTCCAACTGGGGTGAGATGGCTGCCCAACGCCTGTGATCCGCGGTCGTACCATGGACGAGGAGCAACGGCGGTCCTGCTCCACTCCTTTGGAAGCCAATGATCGTGCCATCCTTCGAGGTGACGTGTTCCATTCGATCTTTCTCTTCAGAACAAGAAGTACGTTCAGGAGGATTCGCCAAGTCCATCGAATTATTGCGATTATCACCGTTACGCTGCAATTAGAGCATCCAGGAAGTACCGTCGGCTGGGTCAGGACGCGAGCCATTGCCCAGATTGCATCTTTGCTCCAGCCCAGTTTCGCGCACGGAGGGAGCAGGGGGAATGCCTTCAAAGTCTGGGGCGCATCACGCGCCGTCTGGCGAAAGGGCCGTCTGCTCGAGGGAGAGATCGATCTCCGGTGGCTGGCGCAGCGACTGGTAGACCACGCAGTACCGTTCCGTCAGGCGCAGCAGCGTGGCCAGTTCCTCCTCCGACGCGTCGGTTTCGAGATCGAAGTGCAGCCGGATCCGTTGAAACCCAACGGGCACGCGCTTGTCCACACCCAGCGTGCCGCGGAAATCCAGCTCCCCCTCAGCCGCCACCGTACCGTTTCGTACCTCAATGCCGATCGCGGTGGCCACGGCGTTGAGGGTCACGCCGGCGCATGCTACGAGCGCCTCGAGCAGCATATCGCCTGAGCAGGCGCTGAGCCCGTTACCGCCGGTGGCCGGGTGCAGACCTGCGGCGACCAGCGCCTTGCCCGTCTCTACGTTGCATGTTACGCCTTCTGCCAGGCTGCCCCGAGCCTTGAGGGTGATGAGGGCCGTCGCGGGCTGCTCCACGTATTGCGCCTTGAGCGGTTTTTGGATGGCGCGGAGGTCCTCGGCTTTCATCGTCTGTCTCCTGGTTCGTTCATCAGGGGGGACATCTTTTGGCAAGCGCGTGCAATCTCGATTTCACCAACAGACCGCTTGCTATCCGCCGTGGATCATTCGACCGTACAACAGAAGCACGTTTTGCCGAAGTTGGCGACAAGTTTGTCGCCCTCTAGAAATGTCTGGCACAGCACAACAGGGGCCCACAAGTCATCCCCTGCTGGCATCACCATCCATCTATTCTAATGTCGCCCAAAACGGGAGCGCTAGGCAAGAATTGACTCGATTGGAGGTACAAATTTTAGTAACGCGGCTGTTTTCCAGCCGAGAGACTGGCACAGGACATCAGCGTGGCATTCATGCTGATCGGTACTAGCGAGAGGACGGCGCGTCCAGTGGAACCCAACCCTGGCGAAGCGCGTAGAGGGCGGCCTGGGTACGGTTGGCCACGTGGAGTTTCTGGTAGATGGTGCGCAGCCGATTGGCCACGGTATGCACTGAGTAGTTGAGCGTGTCGGCAATGGCTTGATTCTCCATGCCTTTGGCCACCAAGGTCAGGACAGCCATCTCGCTTTCCGTCAGTGATTGGGCGCGCGGGGTCTCGGGTGCAGTCAAGTGAAATTCGCTTAACACGCGCGCGGCGATCACCGGATCAATGAGATATTTGCCCTGGTGTACATCCTCGATGGCCGCGATCAGTTCATCGGCGTGGACCGTTTTCAACAGATAGCCGCGGGCGCCTGCGCGCACGGCGTTGAGCAGGTACTGTTCCTGGCGGTACATGGTCAGGGCGATGATGCGACTGCTTGGCGCTTCCTGCACAATCTGGCGGATCGCGTCGATGCCGTTCACATCAGGCATGACGATGTCCATCAGGATTACGTCGGGCTGCGTCGTGCGCGCCAATCTGATCGCCTCAATACCGCTCGCAGCCTCAGCCACGACTTCGAAACCACCCATTCCCGTGCAAAGCTGAGACAACCCCTGGCGCATCAGGGCGTGATCGTCAGCAATTAGCACTCGAATTGGAAGCATGGTTGACCCCTTCTGGCCGAGGTGGCAGCGTGATGCTCAACTCCGTTCCCTGGCCGATTTGGCTGCATATGTCAAGCGTGCCGCCCAAGGAGAGCACGCGTTCGCGCATCTGGCGCAGGCCGAAGTGACCGGCTTGATCGGTTGGATCGAGCTGGTTCGCGTCAAAGCCCCGGCCGTTGTCACGCACCGTGGCGGCGACACTGCCATCATCATTTACGATCAGAGATATATGCGCAGAACTGGCGTTCGCGTGCTGGCTGGTGTTGTTCAGACTCTCCTGGAGGATGCGAAACAGCGGTAGTTCATATGCCGAGGGCAAGGCGTGCTGATGACCACAAACGACAAGCTGCACCGACAAATCCGTATAATCGCCGAAGTCGGCCACCCACCGGGACAACGCTGGAAAGAAGCCCATCTCATCCAGGTCCAGCGGTCGCAACGCGAAGATGGCGCGTCGAAGATCGATGATCGCATCGTTCAGCACCTGCTGGAGTTCGTCCACAGCAGCGTGCATCTCCGGTGGACCCTCCTCGGCCAGATGCGACCAGAGGGCCAATTTAAGACGCAGGCCGGCCAGATTTTGGGCCAAGCCGTCGTGGATTTCGTGCGCGATGCGCAGACGCTCTTGGGTGATAGCCTCTGCCTCGCTCCGACGTTGCCGCTCAGCCGTGATCTCTTCCACGGTGACGATCATGTGGTCGTCGTCAGTCGGATCGGCGGCCCCAGTCATGCGTACGGGAAAGCGCGTGCCGTCCCGATGTCGGTGCATGGACTCAACGGTTACTACTTGGCCATGGCGGACTTGCCGAGCTACGTGGGCGATAGTGGATTGAGCATCTTCAGCCATGAGATCGGCGGCCGACATTCCGATCAGTTCGCCAGGTGCATAGCCGTAGATCAACTGCGCCCGTCGATTGACTTCTAGGATCGATAGAGGAACCGTCGTCAAATCGATGACGACGATACAGATGGGGGCGTGCTCGAAGAGATGACGGTAACGTTCTTCACCCGCCTGGCTGCTGCTGTGCAATCGATTGGCCATCATTGCAGTTTCTTCCTGCATCTGGAAGATCCCTCCTGATAACCCAGACCAGATGTCCGACGAAATGGGCTTCCGTAAAGGGCCGACTAGACTCCGAAGAATATTCCTATTTTAACACGAGCAGCGCTTGGCGGGTAGGCGCATTTTGGTCTGTCAGCAATCCTTTTGCCCGGTGGTAAATCTTCCGCGCCTCCATCTCCGATTGTACGGTCCTTTGGAGTGCGGTAATATCATTTTGAAGGGAACTTTGAATGAAGGCGCTGACGCCGCTCAACCAGCATCTTCAGCGCAGGATCGAACTTGGACCGATGTGTCCGCAGCGAGCGACTAGAATGATTTGCATTCGGTGCGCCGATCTTCAAATGGGTTGGGTTCTGCCCAATGCTGCAGCAAAAACTACGAGGAAGGAATCGTCATGGATACGAAGCGCGTGCGTGCAATGGATGAGACATTTTCTGCGGTCGGCTACGGCTGCTGGGGCATCAGCGGCGGCGACGTCTGGAACAAGACGACGGATCGGGATTCGATCCGCGCCGTGCAGGCCGCGGTGGATCACGGCGTGACCTTCTTCGACGTCGCGCCGGTCTACGGCTTTGGCCATGCCGAGACGATCCTGGGTCAGGCCCTCGACGGGCGACGCGAGGACGTGCTGATCGCAACAAAATGCGGCCTGGTTTGGGACGATCAAGGCCGGATCGTCAACAACCTCTCCGCCGAAAACATCTTCCACGAGATCGACCAAAGCCTGCGCCGGCTCGGCGTCGACTATGTCGATATCTACCAGATGCATTGGCCGGATCCCGCCACGCCGATTGAAGAGAGCATGGATGCACTGCTCCGGATCAAGGAGTCGGGAAAGATTCGCCATATCGGCGTGTCGAATTTTTCGGTCGCATTGACCGAAGAGGCGAAGACATTCGGAGAAATCGTCTCATACCAGGGCCTCTACAACATGCTGGAACGTAACCCCGAGAGCTATCACAACATTCCCCTGGAATATCGAACTGAAAAGGAGGTCTTGCCCTATTGCCGTGAACAGGGCCTGGCCTTCTTCCCGTACAGTCCGCTCTTTCAGGGACTGTTGACGGGCGGATTCCGAGAGCGAGATAATTTTGACGCACACGACGTGCGCGCGGCCAATCCGAAGCTCACGGGCGAAACCTTCCGGCAATACTGGGAGATTGCCCGCCAGCTCAACACGTTTGCGCGCAAAATCGACAAACCGCTGAGCCAAATCGCGATCAACTGGCTCATTGCGCACGAGGAGGTGACGTCCGTCATCTCCGGCGGCCAAAACGAGCAGCACGTCATCGAGAACGTAGGCAGCGCGGACTGGACGCTGACGGACGAAATGATGGCGGAAAT
>CAYZLP010000234.1:3744-7316 GCA_964478635.1 uncultured Caldilineaceae bacterium | reverse complement strand
TGGCCGGCACGGTCGACGTTACCATTAGCCGCGGCCTCTACTACGCCGCGCTGCGTCGCCTCCCCATGACCATTTTTGCCATCATTCTCACCCTCAGCCCGGTCATGGCCGTCGGTTGGTCCTACGCACTCTTTGGCGACTTTCCCGCACCCCAGCAGCTGCTGGGCGGCCTGACAGTCCTCACCGGCGTTCTGCTGGCGACGTGGCCGAGGAGAGGCTAGTACGCGGATTGGGCGGGCCGCCGTTCCATCTCGCGTTTCTCCTCAAGCTTGCGCAGATCGCCAAGATAGGCGAAACTGCACGCTATGAACTGGCAACCACAAGCCCCCGCTATGCGGACCCTGCTGACAGCGCTGCTAGACGAGGTCGAAAGCGTCTACGCGGTCGGCGGCGTAGTGCGCGATGCGCTAATGGGGCTGGAGACGAAGCTAACCGATATCGACCTAGTCCTGGCCGGGGAGGTACTCCCCGTTGCCCGCCGAGTGGCGGACCGCCTGGGCTGGGCCTACTACCCGCTGGATGAGGGCCGTGACGTTGCCCGCCTGGTCTTTACGGCCAACTATGGCGACCCCTACGTCTGCGATATCGCGCGCATGCGGGGCGCAAGCATCGAGGAAGACCTCTTTGCGCGCGACTTCACCATCAACGCCATGGCGCTGGCCCTGGCCAAGGGCAGGCCAACGCAACTGGTCGATGTGACAGGCGGGCAGGCCGATCTGGAAGCCAGATGCCTGCGACGCGTCTCTGCCGCAAGCCTGGCCGACGATCCCCTGCGCCTGCTGCGGGCAGTGCGCTTCGTGGTCGATCTCGACCTGAGCATCGAACCCCAGACCGAAGACCAGATCAAGCGCATGGGTTCGACCATCAAGCTGGTCACGCCCGAACGACGCCGGGATGAACTGTGGAAGACGCTGGCAACCGCCGATCCCGAACGGGCCGTCATGTTGCTCCAAGATCTGGGATTGCTGACGCCTCTGCTGCCGGAAGTCTCCGAAACCATCGGCGTCGCCCAGTCGTTTCCCCACTATACGGACGTCTACTCGCACACGCTCATGGTGGTGCGGAACGCGGCCTATATCCGCGACTGGCTGCGGGCTGATCGGGTGGAGGATCCGCCGCAGGCCATGTGGCAGGCGACGTTGCTGCCCTGGCGCCACGAGCTACGCCAACACTTTCTACGGCCCGTGACCAGCGGGCACGAGCGCATCGACTGGTTGGTCTGGCATGCGCTGCTGCATGACATCGGCAAACCGGCTACCCAGAGCGTGGAACGGGAAGCCGACGGCAGCACACATTATCACTTCTATACCCACGAGCATGTCGGAGCCGACATGACCGCGGCGCGCCTGAGTGAATTGCGTTTCAGCCGCAACGAAATTAGCCTGGCCCAGATCGTGGTCGACGCGCACATGCGTCCCCACCATCTGGACATCAGTTTCACCCATGAGCCCATCAGCCGGCGGGCCATCTATCGCTTCTTCCGCGATGTAGGGGGCAATCAGTTCGAGGATCCGCCCGGCGTTGATGCACTGTTGCTGGCCATGGCCGACTATCAGGCGATTCATGAAGCGGCCGTTCCACCCCGGTGGGACGAGTACCTGGAGCATATCGGCCAAATGCTGGCTTATGCCTTTGCGCCCGACGGCCTGAACGAAACCCGGACGGCCCTGCTCGTGGATGGCCACATCCTGATTCAGGAGTTGGGGCTGGCGCCCGGCCCTCGCATTGGCGCACTGCTGGATCGAATTGCCGAGGCCCAGGCCGCCGGCGACATCACAACCCGTGAAGAGGCGCTGGACCTGGCCAGGTCCGAACTGGCCTATGGCGCGTAGACGACAGGCAGCACAGAATTACTCATGAATCCAGTCATCTGTCCGCATTTGGGCGCCGTCGACCCCGACCGCGAGCGCACCGATGCTATCACCTATCCGAGCTTCGAGAACCGCTGCTGGGCAGCGGGCAGCCTCGACGCGCTGGACGGTGATATGCTGATGCTGACCGATCAGGCAACGTACTGCCTGGGTGAGAGTCACCAGCTCTGCCCGCGCTATCTCAATGCAGGCGTGCCGCAGACACCAAAAGCTTCAGCAGGCGGGAGCGCGCCCAAGCCGGGACCGGGTTCGTCCTCGAACCGGGCCGACCTGAATCCCGCCTGGGTTGCTGCGGACATTCAGGATCTGGAACGGGAACTGGAACTGTTCGATGAAGAGGATGCCGAGCGGCGCCGGGTCTGGGGCTGGCTGGCGGCCGCAGCCGTCTTTCTGCTGGTCTTCGGCGGCGCCAGCATGCTGGCCCTCTATGCCGGATGGAGCTACGTCCGCAGCATTCAAACGGCCGGCGGCAGCGTCGAAACCCTGGCAGCTGCCCAAATGCCCCAAGAGCCGGTCTACCTTGTCATGACGGCCACGTCACCGCCGCCGCCCACGCCTACACCGACCACCGATGCCGTGCTGGTGGCGCCGCCGGCGACTGCGGCCGCAGTCTTTCCGCCCGCGGTCACGGCGACCCCCGGCGGAGCCCAGAACGAGCCCGGCGTGATCGTCGTCGACCCCAATGCCCAGGTTGCCCAGCCGACGCTCCCGCCGCCGGCTACGCCGGTCTTCGATTTCAGCCAGCCCGTACCGGAAGCGCCGACGCGACGGCCCACACCGACCTTTGAGATCCCGACCAGCACGCCCTTTGTAGAACCGTCGCCCACGACGCCGCCCTATTTGGGACCACCGGTCGTCGTCTTCAAGCCGGACAATCGCTCCCTGGAACGCGATCAGTGCACGACGGTTCGCTGGGCGGTGCAGAACGTGCGGGAAGTCTACTATGAAGGCATCGGCGTCAACGGCGAGGGCGAACGCGAAGAGTGCATTGAAGATGAAGATGAAGTCTACACGCTGGCAGTCGTCCTGTCGACGGGTCAATCCGAGATCTACACCACGACGGTGAGGTACATCGCGCCCACCCCCACGCCGACTGCGTCGCCGAGCGTCACGCCCACGCCCTACCACACGCCGACGTGGACGCCGGTCGGGCCCACGGCGACGCCGACGCCCAATCTTACTTTCGGCGTCAATCTAGGCGTCGAAGGCTCCGTCGTACGGGAATGTGGGGCCGGCAGCAGTTGTTCCGCCACGGTGGTCGTCACCAATGAAGGCAACGGAAACGACAACTTGACGGTCGTCATCCAGGCAGGCTCCCAGTGGCCGGCCCAACTCTGCCGAGGTGACGGCGTCTGCTCCAGCAACACCATCGTAGTCAGCAACGTTGGGCCCGGCAATAGCGCTTATGTCGAATTTCGGGTCGGTATTCCAGGAGACGCCCAGGGACAAACGGCAGAATATACGCTGATTGCCGGCAGCGACGCCACCAATAACGCCGTGCGTTCCGCGCCCGTAACGATCACGGTGCAAGCTCGGTAAATCCGAGGAACTGTTTGCCCCTCCCAGTCCGCGGTCGCAACCACTGTCGGTCGGAATTTGGCAATCACACCAGTCAGAAGCGAAGTCATTCCATGAATTTCATTGTTATCATCGCCGTAATCTTCCTCCTCATTGCCATCAACGGATTCTACGTGGCAGCCG
>CAYZLP010000234.1:0-3644 GCA_964478635.1 uncultured Caldilineaceae bacterium | reverse complement strand
ATCATCGCCGTAATCTTCCTCCTCATTGCCATCAACGGATTCTACGTGGCAGCCGAGTTTTCGACCGTCAGCGCCCGACGACCGCGCCTGGCGCAAATGGCCGAAAACGGGAATGCCCTCGCCGGGCAGATGCTCGGTGTCCTCGAGGATCCCGTGAAGCTGGACCGCTATGTCGCAGCGTGCCAGTTGGGCATCACCGTGTCCAGTCTCGTGGTAGGCTTCTACGGCCAATCCCAGATCATGCAGCTATTCGCACCCTGGCTCGATCAGCTCGACAGCGCCAGTCGGGTCGCCATCCAATCGGCCATGGCATTGGCCATTCTGGGCGTGCTGACGGTGTTCCAGGTGGTTCTGGGCGAACTTGTCCCCAAAAATATTGGCGTTCAATATCCGGAACAGCTGTCCATCCTGACCGCACGCCCCATGCGCTGGTCGATTCTGCTCTTCCGCCCGCTCATCGCGATCTTCAACGGCAGCGCCCAGATTCTGCTCCGGCTCTTCGGCGGTTCGCCCATTGGGGGCCATGCCCATGTCCACTCGCCCGAGGAAATACTCATCCTGGTGGAGGAAAGTTCCGCCGGCGGGATTCTGGACGCTGAAGAGCGGCGTCTGCTGGTGAACACGCTCCAACTCGGCGATCTCACGGTGGAGCAGGTGATGCTGCCCCGCAGCCGCATGCTCGCCGCGTCGGCCGACAAGGGCTGTCGGGAGTTGTTGACCCTCCTGGCCCAGTCACCGTATTCGCGCCTGCCCATCTACGAAGAGAGCATCGACAATGTCATCGGCGTCGTTCATCTCAAGGATCTGTTGACCGTAGCCGCCACCCACGGCGTCGACACGGAAGCGTCAGGGTCTCCAGCCGGCCCAGCATGCGGCGATGACGGCTGGAACGTGCGCACCATTCTCCGACCGGTCGTCTACTTGCCGGACACGCTGCCGGTAGACCAGGCACTGGCCATCATGCAGCGAGATCACCGCAACATGGGCATTGCCCTGGACGAGTACGGCGGCACGGCCGGGTTGCTAACCTTCGAAGATCTGGTGGAAGAGATCATCGGCGAATTCGAGGACGAGTTTGACGAGGAGAATCCGCCGGTTGCCCTGCGCGGCCAGGGACGGCTCATCGTGCGGGGCGACGTTCTGGTGAGCGATCTGAATGAGGCCCTGGATCTGCTGCTGCCCTCGGAAAGCGCCAATACCGTGGGCGGTCTGGTTTTGCGTGAATTGGGAAGACCACCCAAACCGGGCGATACAGTCATGATCGGCGACCTGCTCATCCGGGTTGATGCAGTAGAAGGCAATGGTGTCAGTGCCGTCAGCTTCCGCATCACGCCCGACCAGGCGGCGCGCCTCCAAGCGCTGGGCGGGGAGGTGTAGCATGGAATATCTGATTCCCATCGTCGTCATAACGATTCTCATCATCGTCAACGGCTTTTTTGTAGCCGCCGAATTTGCGTTGGCCGGCGTCCCCCACACGCGCATCGCGCAGATGGCCGAGGACGGCTCCAAGCAAGCCCAGCGGATTCTCTCCGTCGTGCGCGATCCCGATGCCATCAACCGCTACCTCTCCACGGCTCAGGTCGGGATCACGCTTGCGAGTCTTGGTCTGGGCATGTACGGCGAACATGCCGTGGCCGAATGGTTCCTGGAACCACTGGAGCACCTGGGATGGGTCGGGACGGCCATGGCCCACACCTTGGCCACCGTCATCGCCGTCGGCCTGCTCACTTATCTGCACGTAGTCCTGGGAGAGATGATTCCCAAGACGCTCGCACTCCAGTCCGCGGCCCAGACGGTGGTGGCGCTGGCGCCCTTGATGACGCTGGCCGAGCGACTCTTCCGGCCTCTGACCTATGTGCTGAACGGCTTCGGCAATGCGATCTTGCGGCTGCTGCGCATCCCGCCGGCGGACGCGGAAGCACGGCTGATTTCGAGCGAAGAGTTGGCCTACATCGTCGAGGACAGCTCCGAGGGCGGTCTGTTGGACGCGACCGAGCAGCTCTATCTGGAAAATGTGCTCGACTTTCAGGAGCGCATCGTCAGCCAGGTCATGATGCCGCGCACCCGCATGGTCTCGATTCCGGCCGAGGCGTCGCTGGAAACGGCGCTGGAGACGGTTGTCACCATGCCTCACAGCCGCTACCCTGTCTACGAAGGCGATCTTGACCACGTTGTGGGGATTCTTCACGCCAAGGACCTTGCCCGTGCGCTCGTCGACGAAACAACGCCGGAGACGATCACGGTCCGCGAGCTCATGCGCCACCCGGTCTTCGTGCCCGAATCCCTCGCCCTGGACGATATGCTGACGCGCATGCGCATGGAGCACATCCAAGTCGCAATCGTAGTTGACGAATATGGCGGCACTGCCGGGCTGGTTACGCTGGAAGACTTGGTGGAGGAGCTGATCGGCGAATTCCAGGATGAGTTCGATGTGGAGCTGCCGCCCATGGACCGGATCGATGAGGACACAATCCGGGTACGGGGCGACGTCATTCTGGATGAGGTAACCCAGCACTACAACATTGAATTCGACCCGGAGAGCGAAGCCGACACCATCGGCGGGCTCGCAATGGAAAACTTGGGCCACGTTGCCGTTCCCGGGGAGAGCTTCACCCACGCCGGGCTGGAATTCGAGGTGGAGAGCACCGAAGGCCTTGCCGTGCGTACCGTCTTGATTCATCTGCCCCACAGTGAAGCAGACGACCCGGCAACAGCAGAAGAAACCGAAGCTATGCCGCCGGAAGATCACCCATAGCGGTCTGGACCTGACTTGCCCAGGCCAGCAGCGCTTCATCCTCACCGAAACGCCCGACCAGCTGAAGGCCGAGCGGCAGCCCCTCTTCCCCATGCCCGGCCGGCAGCGTGATCGCGGGCATGCCGGCATGCGTCCATGGCAGGTTCATGTTGGGATCGCCCGTTGCGTCAATGCCTTCAGGCGCGACGCCCGTAGCGGCCGGGCAGACCCACAGATCGATGCCGGTCTCGGTCATGCGCGCGGCCAAATCGGCCCGCAGGCGGCGGCAGTTGCGTGCAAGCTCTTCCAGTTCGGCATCCTCAACCGTCTGTCCAATTTCCACGATCTCGGCCGTGCGCGGCCGGTAGAGATGGCTGTAGGTTGCATAGAGTGCGGCGTGCTCCCGGGCGAACTCGCCGAAGACGAGGCGGCGGTGCAGCTCGTTCAATTCGGCGATACCGGCCAGGGTGGGCACGCGGCGGATGGTGACGCCGGCCCCGGCCAGCGCGGCCAGCTGGGCTTCGAAGGCCCTGAGCGCCGCCGGTTCGGCTTGGGCCAGGTACGGGCCGTCGGGCACGCCCAGGACAGGCGCTTCTCGCTTGGTGATGTCGATGCGCCAGTTGTCGCAGAGAACGCCGGCGGCCAGTGCCATGCCCGCGACGTCTTGGGTGAAAAGGCCGATATGGTCGGCCGTCCGAGAAAAATAGACGACGCCCTCCGACGGAATACGGCCGTAGGTAGGTTTGAAGCCCACCACGCCGCAAAAGGCCGCCGGCCGAATGACCGAGCCGATGGTTTGGGTACCCAGGGCAAGCTGGCACATGCCGGCCGCCACAGCTGCGGCCGAGCCGCTGCTGGAACCGCCGGGCGTGCGCATGGGGTCGTGCGGATTACGGGTGGGGCCCGGCTC
>CAYZLP010000233.1:0-7363 GCA_964478635.1 uncultured Caldilineaceae bacterium | reverse complement strand
CGACTGTGGCAACCGTGTCGATATCCTGGGGACGGATCATGTAGCGACCGGGTTCAAGCGGCTTGAACTCCACTACCGTTGCGCCCTGGCGCGGGTCACTGCCGGTACGCAGGACGCGATCTTCGCCATCATCTTGCCAAATGCTGACCGGGTGGTCGACCATGTTTTCGACCTCGACGCGCACGGCGCTGTAGCCCGGCATGGAGCCGGCTTGACTGACATCTGCTTCCCAGGTCGGCTGAAGCGGCGAGAACAAAACCTCCACGCCCTGGGCGCCGTCCAGCGCGATCGGTTCCTGCACATAGCCGCCCTCTGCCATGAGAGAATAGACCCCGGCCGGCAGATGCTCAAATCGGAAATTGCCGGCCTCGTCGGCGGCACGCGAGAAGCTGTTGCCCACGTTGTCAACCAAGCGCACGTTATGGCCCCGGCCTTCGGGGACATAGCCGGCGACGACGCTGTCCCCCTCACCGGCCGTCGCTCCTTCCACATCGCCCGGCAGCAGCAGCTCCACATGCACCTGGTTGCTGCCGTCCAGGGCAATATCAGCCTCGCGCACTTCAACCGGTTGACCGGGCGCCTCCACGGTATAGAGGCCCGCGGGCAGATCCGCAAAGACAAATTCGCCCTCGGCATCGACGCCCACGGTTCGACTTTGTCCGGACTCGTCAATCAGCTCGATGGGAATGTCGCTGCCGCTCACGAAACCGCCGATGACGTGGCCGGAAATTCGGGAGCGCGCGGGGCCGGGTGCCACTTCCCGTTCGCCGAAGGAGAACTCTACCAGCGGAATCTGCTTGTGATTGACGCGCACCCGGGCCTCCGCCGTAGTGAGATCGCCATCCGCCCCTGGCAACTCCCGCGCAACGACCAGATAGCTGCCCGGACTGACCGGGGCAATCCGACACATGTTGGGGCCGAGTTCCGGCGCACTGCCCGTCAGGGCAATTTCGCTCTCCCACTCGGCGCCCACGACTTGGATGGGCACACGGTTCCGGCCGCGCACGCGGCAGTGGATTGTGTTGGCCAATTGATTCGATGCGGGACCAATCAGGCGGACGGTGTAGCCCCAGCCGAACGTATGGAGGGCGACCGCTACCTCATTCATTCCATCCAGGCGGATGCCGTCGACCCGGCTGCCTTCGGGATGAACGCGGGCGCTGTAGAGGCCGGCCGGCAGATCGATGAAGCGAAACGACCCGTCGTCTTGGGCCAAGGTCACCCACTCTTCACCGTCGCTGGCCCGCAAGAGCATGACGATCACGCCCGCGCCGCCGGCGACGGTTCCGCTCACGACGCTGTTGCTGACGCCGGGGTCCGCCTCGCCCAGGTCGAAGTTGACCACCACACTGTCCCGGGCCGGCGTAACCTCGACGGTGTGGGCAGCGTCGCGGTCGCCGACTCGCACGGTATATTTGCCCGGCAAGATCCCTTCGAAGCGGTAGCGATGCTGGCTGTCGAGGTTCGTCCGCTTCAATTCGCGCCCGTCCCGGATGAGGACAACGGATTCCTCTCCGCCACTGTGAAGCACCAACCCGTGGATCGTCGCCAGGGCGCCCACCTCGCCGGCGCCCTGCCAGCGGCGGACGACCTTTGGTTCAGCCCGCAGCGCCTGGACGATGGGCAACTGTCCGGCAGGCCAGCGATCGCTGTACCAGGCATGGCCTTCCCACCAATTGCTCGAGCTGCCCAGCTTCGCATTGGCCAGCAGCCAGAACGCGGTGCAGAAGTAGTAATCGGGCGCCGGCTTGAAGCGGTTGCTGGCGCCCATCATGATGCGGCAAGCTTCCAGGGTTTGGGCCATGTGCAGATCGGGCGTCGTGGCCGGATAGCGGGGATCGTCGTCTTCTCCAACCAGGTAACCGCATTCGGTGGACAGAACCGGAATCGAGCGGCCCAGATGACGCCGGTTCAATTCATCGCAATACTCATAGGCCAGCCAGCAGGCATGATCGTCGGCCGTGGTCGCGCCCGGGTTACTGCGGCTCATCCGCAGCCGATTGACCTCGGCTAGGGAGCGGCCGCGCCAGGCGTTTTCTCCCCACTCTTCCTCGGCCACGGCCCGGAAGAAACGCGCCGTATAGGCAGCTCCCTCTTGGTTCCCGATATCGTAAGGATAATCCAAGGGTCGGTTGCGAGCATAGTTGTGGACAGCCTGCCATACCGGACCCTCAAACAGGTCCCGCCGTCCCAGTTGAACGATTTTGCCGACCAGATCCCAACGGCTTCCATTGGCGAGCGCGGGAACGGCCGGCATCCCGCCCTTTTCCAGAATCAATTCCAGGTTGGCGGCCGTGTTCTCCGCCACCAATTGCAGGCCGTCGGCCGGGACGCGCCCATTGCGCCACGCCTCGTCGCGGTCGGGTTCGTGGTTGAACTCAAAGTAGCGCACGCCGGCCCGGATCAGGGCCTCCACGTGCACGATCTCCTTGAGTCCCAGTCGGCTTGGGTTCGGTGTGGGTTGATAGATCCGGACGATCGGCATGAAGCCTTCGGTCAGGAGCAATTCAGCGAAGTCGATTGCGCTGTCGTGGTTGTAGATTTTGACCCACTTTACGCCCAGTGCCTTCAGCTCCGGAATCCAGTACTCGCGGATCTTGGCGATTCCCACCGCGGTGGCATAGCCTGCAACCCAGTGCACGCCAATCCCTGTATCGTTGTCCGGTCGAGGATATTCGTGCAGTTCCATAGTCAAGTCGGTTCTAGCTTCATGATGGGGTCGTCGGCAATGATGCCATTATAGCAGCATTCAGGCGGATAGCGAAGATGCCCCGCCGAAACCGAAATCTTCCACCTTTCATGATTGTGCAGATCCCAGCAGATCATAATTGTGCAGATCGGTTTGCTCTCGACCGCCAAATACGGTATCGTACTGTATGGAGGAGTGCAGTCACCCTCGCCTTGCTCGTACTAGACTGCCATGACAGACCAAATCGCCGCCAAGATACGCCTGGCGAATTCCGGCGGAAATGAACCTACAGTTTCTACCAGAGGTAGGAGAGCGGGGTTTCCGCCGTGGTACTGGTGCTGAGCTCAGTCGAAGCATTTACGCCGCAATGTACTAGGAATGCCCCATGGTTCAGCCCGATAGTGACGATGCCCTGCGGGCCTGGTTGGCTCAACGCCTTGAGGTAGGGCTGCCTGCCCACTTGGGCGTCTGTCTAGAGCATGTGGCGCCCGGTCGATTGGGACTTTCCATGCGTCTGGGCGATGAACACATTGCGGCCAACGGATATCTGCATGCGGGCGCCGTCGTAACGCTGGCCGATACGGCTTGCGGCTTTGGCTGTCTTGCCAACCTGCCCGATGGCGCCACATCGTTTACAACGGTCGAGTTGAAGTCGAATTTCATACGGACGACAACCGAAGGCGTCGTCCGAGCAGAGGCACAGCTCCGGCACGGCGGTCGCCGTACGCAGGTCTGGGACGCCCAAGTGCAGGATGAGCAGGAACGGGTTCTAGCGCTCTTTCGTTGTACACAAATGATCTTATACAAATGATTCTGCATGCATAACGTCGCCGGCAATACGCGAATCAGTGGGTTACAGCACCACAAGCCAGATTCATGACCCGGCGTTACTCGATAATATGAGGCAAGAGATGCAAGTTGCACAAGCGATTACCGATCGTGTGTTAGAGAACGTCCGCCAAGTCATCGTGGGCAAGGATCAGGAGATTCGGATGACCCTGGTGGCATTGCTCTGTGAGGGTCATCTTCTGATCGAAGACGTGCCCGGGGTGGGCAAGACCATGTTGGCCCGGGCTATAGCCACCAGCATCGGCTGCAGCTTCAGCCGCGTGCAGTTCACGCCGGACATGTTGCCCAGCGACGTGACGGGCGTGAGCATCTTCAACCAGAAGACGATGGAATTCGAGTTTCGTCCCGGCCCCATCATGGCCCAAATCGTTCTGGCCGACGAAATTAACCGGGCGACGCCCAAGACCCAGTCCGCTCTGCTGGAGGCTATGGAAGAACGCCAGATCACGGTCGACGGCGTAACCCACCGCATGGCCCGGCCCTTCCTGGTGCTGGCCACCCAGAATCCCATCGAATACGAGGGAACGTTTCCCCTGCCCGAAGCCCAGGTCGATCGCTTCATGATGCGCATTCATCTGGGCTATCCGAGCAAGATGAATGAAATCGATGTCCTCAACCGCCAGTCGGATCGCCATCCCATCGAATCCCTCGGCCAGGTCGTAACGGTCGACGAGCTGATCGAGGCGCAGCGCGCCGCACGCGATATTTATGTCGACGATTTGGTCAAGAGCTACATCGTCGATCTGGTTACCACCACCCGGGATCATCCCGATATCTACCTGGGTGCAAGCCCGCGCGGGAGCATTGCGCTCTTCAAGGCGACCCGGGCCTGGGCCGCGATTGAGGGGCGCGACTTCGTTCTGCCCGACGACGTGAAGCTCCTGGCCGAAGCGACGCTGGCCCACCGCCTCATCGTCAGCCCGTCGGCGCGCATCAAAAATGTATCCGCCCAGCAAGTGATCGATGACGCCCTGCGCCACACCCCGGTGCCCGGCGCGCGGGCCAAGCTGCGTTAGCCATTACCATTCGGCGCCGGGTCATGTCCATGTCTTCACGGCTGATTTTCCTGCTCGCTGGCGTACTGACAACCTGGCTGCTCGCCTTTGCCACGGGTCGCCAGCTCTGGTACAACATGGCCTATCTCCTATCGGCCATCCTGCTGCTCAGCTACATCTGGGCGCAGTTGAGCGTCCGCGCACTCACGCTCCGCCGCTATACGCGCAACCGGCGCACCCAGGTCGGCCAGTTTGCTGAAGAACAGTTGGAGATCAGCAACCGCAGCCGCATTCCCAAATTGTGGTTGGAAATTGAAGATTACTCCACCTTGCCCTGGCATGACGTCAGCCGGGTCGTCAACACCCTGCGCCCCAACGGCAGCTTTCGCTGGCAGGTGAAAACCCTTTGCCTCCAGCGGGGACGCTATCGGCTCGGTCCCCTTATCGTCCGCAGCGGGGACCCCCTGGGCGTCTTTGAGGTGGAGCAGCGCCTGCCCTCCAGTTCCTACCTGCTCGTCTTTCCATTGACCGTCGACCTGCCCTCGTTTGAGCCGTCGATTTCCGAGATGTCCGGCGGCGAGGCCCATCACCGGCGCACCTATCAGATGACGACCAACGCCGCGGGGGTGCGCGATTACATGCCGGGCGACAGTCTGAATCGCATCCACTGGCCCACCACAGCCCGCCTGCGCCGCCTCATGACCAAAGAATTCGAGCTGGATCCCACGTCCGACATCTGGATCTACCTGGATCTCTTTGCCGGCGCCGAAGTCGACATGCCGTGGCAGCCGCCCACACCTGAAGTCGGCGTCTTTGCGCTGGACAGTAGCCGGCGCCGGGGCAATATTGAACTGCCGCCCAGCACGACCGAGTATGGCGTCACCGCGGCGGCCAGCCTGGCGCGCTACTTTCTGCTCCGCAACCGGGCCGTAGGCATGAGCAGCCAGGGCAGGACACGCGAATTCCTGCAGGCGGATCGGGGCGAGCGGCAGATTAACAAGATTCTGGAAGCCTTGGCCGTAGTGGAAGCCCAGGGGACGTTGCCCTTTGCCCAGTTGGCGGCCACCGACGGCATGCGGCTAAATCGCAATGACACCGTCATCGCTATCAGCCCGGACCCCTCGCCGGAGTGGGGCCGCGCGTTGCAGCACATTCAGCGCCGGGGCGTAAACAGCATTGCCATTGTCGTGGACGGCCGGAGCTTCGGGCGGGCGGCGATCTACACACCCTTGCTGAGCGAACTGGAGTCGGCCAACATTCCGACTTACATCCTTCACCGCGACGAGCCCATTGCCGATGCCCTCAGCGATCCCCACAGTGAACAGCGGATCGGCCGCGCGGTCGGAGGATTTCGCTAAACTGAGGGCGCCGCGAGAGCGTGATTTCTGCGCCGTCGGTGCGCACGTGGGCATGCGCACTGGACGCTCTAGGCTGAAACCGATGATCCCCGTGCTACCACCAGTTTAGAAAGCGCCTCAGGAACCGTCGATCGGGGGCCGGTCCCTGTAGACCCGGCCCGGTCTACAGGACGGACAGGGCCTCACGCTGCAGTTCCAGCAATTCACGGATGCCCTTTTCGGCCAGGCCGAGCATAGCGCTCAACTCGCCGTTGCTGAAGGGACTGCCCTCGGCCGTCCCCTGCACCTCAATGAATCGCCCATCCTCGGTCATCACGACGTTCATGTCCACGTCTGCCGCCAGATCCATTTCGTAATCCAGATCCAGGGCGGCCGCCCCATTGACGACGCCGACGCTAACCGCAGCAACCGCCTGCTTGATGGGATCGTCATTCAACGTACCCGAGGCCAGCAGGCGGCCGACAGCCAGGGCCAGGGCCACATAACCGCCGGTGATGGCGGCCGTCCGCGTCCCGCCATCCGCCTGGATCACGTCGCAGTCGACAATGATCTGCCGCTCGCCCAGACGATGCAAATCGACCGCACCGCGCAGGCTGCGTGCAATGAGGCGCTGAATCTCCTGTGTTCTGCCCTTGGGCTGGGTGATTTCGCGATTCGTGCGAGATTGGGTCGAACGAGGAAGCAGGGCGTACTCGGCCGTTACCCAGCCGTGGCGATCCGGGCGATAGCGCAGCCAGCGCGGCAGATAATCTTGCACGGTGGCATTGCAGAGCACCTTCGTGTTGCCCATGCTAATCAGCACCGATCCCTCGGGATAAATCACGTAGTCAATGTCAAAGCGGACGGAGCGCAATTCATCGGCGGCACGGATCTTGGCAGACATGGAATAGGTTCCTTGGCGGGTTGGGAAGCGTTTACGCTCGGGCAATAACGGGTTCTGTTGGGTGATGGCGGCACGAATAAAAAACCCTTCCCAGGGAGGGAAGGGTTTGGAGTGGACCTAAAGGGATTCGAACCCTTGACCTCTACAATGCCATTGTAGCGCTCTCCCAGCTGAGCTATAGGCCCGAGAAGCATCTTCAATTATAGGGATTCGACCGGTTCTGTCAAATTCAGCCGCTTTTTGGGCGTTTCTGCTTCGACAGTTGACCCGTGTCGAGTGGACCAGAAGGGACTTGAACCCTTGACCTCTACAGTGCGATTGTAGCGCTCTCCCAACTGAGCTACAGCCCCGTCCGGTTAACAAGATCAAAGTATAACAGCCCCACCCCGCTTGGTCAAATCTCGTGGTTTCAAGGCGGAACATCTTTTCCTCTGCTTTCGTCATCGCAAATGATGGGAATGGTTATGCAGACGTCCAGGGCGTGAACCTGGCGGAACCGCCAGGTAGGACATTGCCGAGGCAGACAGGCATAAACCGGAGTTAGCGCCGTTGTGGGTGGAATCATTGACGGGTACGCTATGAGTTAGTT